>NZ_JAELTL010000053.1:0-38462 GCF_016428815.1 Serratia sp. ASV30
CCCCCCCCCCCCCCCCCCCCCCCCCCCCCCCCCCCCCCCCCCCCCCCCCCCCCTATTTTAGATGTGTATAAGAGACAGGGATAGCCCTCTTGAAAAAATCCCAAACCGACAGATTCAAACATTTGCCCGAGATGCAGCAATTCGTTTGTCTTAAAGCGCTTCAACATATCGAGCAGACCGATCTGCAGTCCGGCGTGATCGGCATGGCGGTCAGCGTGTTGCTGACCGACGGCCACACGGTGACGCTGAGCAAATTCGACGCGGATCCTGAAGAAGTCTCCATTATCACTTCATGGCAACGTTAGGCAAACCCGGTTAAAACTGCCCATTCACGGTGACATGCTGGCGTTTTCTGCAAAAAATGGCCTTACATTGGTGATACATTAGGCATTCCCCCTGTCGCTGGCGTAATATCTAGCAATATGTCTGACAGGAGGTTGTGCCATGTTTACCATTATTCCGATCGTGATCGTTGTCGCGCTGATTATCGTCTTCTCGAGCATCAAAATTGTCCCGCAGGGCTTCCAATGGACGGTAGAGCGCTTCGGCCGTTATACCAAAACGCTGATGCCGGGTTTAAACCTGGTAGTGCCTTTTATGGATCGTATTGGCCGCAAGATCAATATGATGGAGCAGGTGCTGGATATTCCTTCCCAGGAGATTATCTCACGCGATAACGCCAACGTGGCAATCGATGCCGTGTGCTTTATCCAAGTGGTCGATCCGGCTCGTGCCGCCTATGAGGTCAGTAACCTTGAGCAGGCGATCGTTAACCTGACCATGACCAACTTCCGTACCGTGCTTGGTTCCATGGAGCTCGACGAAATGCTGTCACAGCGCGATAGCATCAACAGTCGCCTGCTGCATATCGTCGATGAGGCCACCAACCCTTGGGGCGTCAAAATTACCCGTATCGAAATCCGTGATGTGCGTCCACCGGCCGAACTGATTGTGGCGATGAATGCCCAGATGAAGGCCGAACGAACCAAACGTGCCGACATCCTGGAAGCGGAAGGGGTACGTCAAGCCGCGATCCTGCGCGCCGAAGGGGATAAGCAATCACAGATCCTGAAAGCCGAAGGCGAACGCCAGTCGGCGTTCTTGCAGGCAGAAGCGCGTGAACGTGCCGCCGAAGCAGAAGCACGGGCAACCCAGCTGGTATCTGACGCCATCGCCACCGGTAATATCCAGGCGATTAACTACTTCGTAGCCCAGAAATACACCGACGCATTGCAGAAGATTGGCTCTGCCAATAACAGCAAAGTGATCATGATGCCGCTGGATGCCAGCAGCCTGCTGGGCTCTATCGGCGGTATTACCGAATTGCTGAAAGACAGCAAAGGTAAGTAATTATGCTGGAACAGATCGCAGCAAACCCACAATGGTTCTGGATCTCGTTAGGCGGGCTGCTGTTGGCCGCGGAAATGCTCGGTGCCAGCGGCTATCTGCTGTGGAGCGGCGTTTCTGCGGTGATTGTCGGGGTAATTATCTGGCTGATACCGGAGTTGAGTTGGGAGTGGCAGGGTTCCCTGTTTGCCGTGATGACCATTGCAGTAGCCTACCTGTGGTGGTACTGGCTGCGCAAGCGGCCAACGGCAACCAGTAGTTCTCCGGTGCTCAACCAGCGTAACCGCCAGTTGATCGGCACCCGCGCCACACTGACCGAAGCGATGCATAACGGCCATGGCCGCATCAATATCGCCGACAGCAGCTGGCGCGCGCAAGCCAACGAGGATCTGCCGATCGGCACCGAAGTTGAAGTGGTGGCGGTCGAAGGCACCACCTTGGTGATCCGCGCCATTATCCGCTAGCCTTGGCGGCAGCAGCCTGCCAGATTATTAATGATCGGGCAGTCTGCGCCTTCATCTCCAGGGCATTGATCCGCCAGCGCCAGCAGGCGTTGACGCATTTCCCCCAGTTCGCTGATGTGCTTTTCGATATCGGCGACTTTCTGCAGCGTGCGGGCTTTGACATCGGCACTGTGCCGCGCCGGATCGTTGAACAACGCGACCAGTTCACGGCATTCGTCAAGGTTGAACCCCACCTGGCGAGCCTGGCGCAATAACGTCAGTTCTTCAATATGCCTGGCGCTGTAGCTGCGGTAGCCGTTGTCCGTACGGATCGGGGCGGTCACCAATCCTTTCTCTTCATAAAAACGGATGGCTTTGCTGGTCAAACCGGTTTTTTTGGCAACGTCGCTGATATTCACTTTATCCCCCTTGACCTTACCCTTGCTGGAAGGTTTAAGCTCATTCTTAATGAAAAGAACCTAGGCGGTCAACCGCCATTATTTGCGAGGAAAACCATCATGTCACAAACTACCGTGCTGGCGTTGCAGGGACTCTCCTGTATGAACTGCGCGCAAAAGGTGAAAAAAGCCTTGGAAAGTCGCGCAGATGTCGAACAGGCCAACGTCAACGTTCACTACGCCAAAGTCACCGGCGCAGCCCCGGCTGCCGAGCTGATTGACAGCATCGTTGCCGCCGGCTTCCAGGCAGAAGTCGCCCATCAGGCAGACACCGAGTTACAACTTTCCGGCCTCTCCTGCATGCATTGCGTGGGCAGCACCCGTAAAGCGCTGGAAGCGGTGCCGGGCGTGATCGCCGCCGATGTGACCATTGAGGGCGCCAAAGTCTATGGCGATGCCACTCCAGAGCAGCTCATCGCTGCGGTCGAGGATGCGGGCTATCACGCCAGCCAGGCGGGGGCCAATAGCCACCCAAAAACTGAGCCGCTGACTGAATCTGCCCCAACCTTGCCGGAAACCCAGGCAGCGGCCCCCTCCTCCCTTCCGGCAAGCGAGAGCGACGACAGCATCCAGCTGTTGCTCAACGGTATGACCTGTGCCAGCTGCGTCAATAAAGTGCAGACGGCATTACAGAACGTTCCCGGTGTTGAGTTGGCGCGGGTAAACCTGGCGGAGCGCAGCGCCCTGATCACCGGGAAGGCCACACCGCAGGCGTTGGTCGCAGCAGTAGAAAAAGCCGGTTATGGCGCGGAGATGATCCAGGACGAAACCAAGCGCCGTGAACGCCAACAGCAAACCGCACAGGCTAATATGAAACGCTTTCGCTGGCAGGCCGCATTAGGCTTGGCAGTGGGCGTCCCGTTGATGGCCTGGGGCGTGTTTGGCGGCAGTATGTCGCTGACGCCAGAAACCCAGCGGCCGTGGCTGATCGTCGGCATCATTACCCTGGCGGTGATGGTGTTTGCCGGTGGCCACTTCTACCGCAATGCCTGGCGATCGTTGATGAACGGCAGCGCCACCATGGACACGCTGGTCGCTCTGGGGACCGGTGCCGCCTGGCTGTATTCCATCAGCGTCAACCTATGGCCAGACTTCTTCCCGATGGAGGCACGGCATCTGTATTACGAAGCCAGTGCAATGATCATCGGCCTGATCAACCTTGGTCATGCCATGGAGCAGCGCGCGCGGCAGCGTTCTTCCCAGGCGCTGGAACGGCTACTGGATCTCACTCCGCCAACCGCCAGGCTGGTCACAGAACTGGGTGAGCAAAGTATCCCGCTGGCAGAGGTGCAATTGGGCATGACGTTGCGCCTGACGACTGGCGATCGCATCCCGGTTGACGGCGAAATCGTGCAGGGCGAGGTGTGGATCGATGAAGCCATGCTGACCGGCGAAGCGTTGCCGCAGCAAAAAGGCGTCGGCGATACGGTGCATGCCGGTACGGTGGTAGACGACGGCAGCGTGCTGTTTCGCGCGGCCGCCATTGGCACTCAAACCACGCTGGCACGTATTATCAAGCTGGTGCGCCAGGCGCAAAGCAGCAAACCGGAAATCGGTAAGCTGGCAGACCGCATCTCGGCGGTATTTGTGCCCACCGTGGTCGCCATCGCTCTGTTCAGCGCCGCTATCTGGTACTTCTTTGGCCCACAACCGCAGTTGGTCTACACGCTGGTGATCGCCACCACGGTGCTGATCATCGCCTGCCCTTGCGCTTTGGGGCTGGCAACGCCGATGTCAATTATCTCTGGCGTTGGCCGGGCCGCGGAGTTTGGCGTGCTGGTGCGTGACGCCGATGCGCTGCAACAGGCCAGCAATCTCGATACGCTGGTGTTCGATAAAACCGGTACGCTAACGGAAGGCCAGCCGCGCGTGGTGGAAATCATCACCTTTAACCAGGTGGATGAGCAGCAGGCCTTACGTTGGGCTGCCGCGCTGGAACAAGGGGCTAACCACCCGCTGGCGCGAGCCATCGTCGAACAGGCTAAAGGGCAGACATTGCCTACTGTAGAGCAGTTCCGGACGTTGCGCGGCTCCGGCGTCAGCGGTGAGGTTGAGGGCGTACAGCTGTTGCTGGGTAACGCCAAGCTGTTGCAAGAGAATCAGATCGCGACCGATGAGCTCACGCAGCAGATACAGCAACAGGCTGAACGAGGTATCACGCCGGTGCTGCTGGCTGCCAATGGCAAGCCTGCCGCGCTGATCGCCATCCGCGATCCGTTACGTAGTGACAGCGTGAGCGCACTACAGCGCCTGCATCAACAAGGTTATCAACTGGTGATGTTAACGGGCGATAACCCGGTGACGGCCAACGCGATTGCCAAAGAGGCCGGTATTGACCGCGTGATTGCTGGCGTGTTGCCCGATGGTAAGGCCGAAGCGATCAAACAGTTGCAGGCACTTGGCCACCGGGTAGCGATGGTCGGTGACGGCATTAATGACGCCCCCGCGCTGGCTCAGGCCGATGTCGGGATCGCCATGGGCGGCGGCAGTGATATCGCCATTGAAACCGCGGCGATCACCCTGATGCGTCACAGCCTGAACGGCGTGGCGGACGCGCTGGCCTTGTCGAAGGCAACGCTGCGTAATATGAAGCAGAACCTGCTCGGGGCATTTATCTACAACGCACTTGGCATTCCTATTGCCGCCGGTGTGCTGTATCCGCTGACAGGTACCCTGCTCAGCCCAGTAGTCGCTGGCGCAGCCATGGCTCTCTCCTCCATTACCGTGGTCAGCAACGCCAACCGATTACTGCGTTTTAAACCCAAGCAGTAACCCTCCACCGGGGCGCAACCCATCGCGCTCCGGCCTTTTGAGATAATTCCCCTGCCCTCGGGCTTTATTGTCAGCCACTTAGCGTTTAGCATGGGGAAAAGCCAGCAGCCATCCTGCACGCTGGTGGAAAGGATCAGGAGCCACGCTGTATGGGTCAACTGTTACGCCGCATTGCTACCTTTCTCGGTATTATTTCCCCGCAGAGCTACACCTACCCGGCCCTGGACATCAGGCTTCCGGGAAATCGCCAACTGCATTTGGTCGGCAGCATTCATATGGGCACCGTCGATATGTCGCCCCTGCCTGCCCGGTTGGCCGCACGCCTGCGCCAGGCTGATGCGCTGATCGTTGAGGCCGATATCACCGGCTCCTCTTCGCCATTTGGCCACGCTGAGCCGCAACTCGAACTTGAACAACGCCTTGGTCATGAAGAATTCCAAAGGTTGCAGGTGCTATGCCAGGAGTTAGGGGCGGATGTAGAAAGCTTCTCTGCCCTTCCTGGCTGGCAGGTTGCGCTGATGATGCAAGCGCGGCAGGCACAGCGGCTGGGTTTACGCGCCGAATACGGGATTGATTACCAGCTATTGCAAGCCGCTAAAGTGCAGCAGATGCCAGTGATCGAACTGGAAGGCGCCGAGGAACAGCTGAGCATGTTGGAACAACTGCCAGAAGGCGGTATGGCCCTGCTGCACGATACGTTAGAGCACTGGCACACCAACGCCCGTTTGCTGCAAACCATGGTGAGCTGGTGGCTGGACGCCAAGCCGAACGCCACGTTGGAAACGCTGCCCTCCACCTTCAGTGCCGAGTTGTACGATGTATTGATGCACCGCCGCAATCGCCACTGGCAGCAAAAGCTGGAAGCGTTACCGCCGGGCAACTATGTGGTGGCGGTCGGTGCTTTGCATCTGTATGGCGAAGACAATTTACCGGCCATGCTGCAGGCACGATAAAAAAGTGGCCAATATCGCTATTGGCCAGTCAAAGAGGAATTTTTCATATTTTAGTTATACGCATTGTAACCGTGTTAACGATTACAATAGATAGGGTAGCAACCTGACGAACCTATTGGCAACTGCCTTTCATCCTCCTTGGCACAGGTTGCTCATTCGGCTCCATTTTTATCGTTTCGTTGCCACCGATGACAACGTCCCACAGTTTTGGAAAAGAGATTATGACACCCGCAGTGGTTCTGCTTGAAAAACAAAAGGTGGCCTTCACCCTCCACGCGTATCACCACGATAGCGAAGAAACCAACTTTGGCGACGAGGTGGTAAAAAAGCTGGGGCTGAACGCCGAACAGGTCTACAAAACGCTGTTGGTGTCCCTCAATGGCGATGCGAAAAATCTGGCCGTAGCGGTCACGCCGGTCGCGACCCAGTTGGATTTGAAGAAGGTGGCGAAAGCGCTAGGGGCCAAGAAAGCCGAAATGGCCGATCCGACAGTCGCTCAACGTGTGACGGGGTATCTGGTTGGTGGGATCAGCCCACTCGGGCAAAAGAAACGCTTGCCCACGGTGATCGACAGCCCAGCGCAACAGTTTGCCACCATTTTCGTTTCCGGCGGCAAACGCGGGTTGGATATTGAATTGGCGGCCAGCGATCTGTGCCGCTTGCTGTCCGGCACCTTCGCCGAGATCGCCAAGCGGGATTGAAAAAGCAGGCCGTTACCTTCCTCTGCAACGGCCTAGGTCACCTTACTTGTAAACGATCTCGCCTTTAGGCTCGTACGCCGCCGCATCCAGCGGTGAGTGCTTCTCGATATACTGCTTGAGCACTTCCGCATCGATAAAGCCGGTATTGACGTAGCTTGGCAGGGTATCAATCTTCGGATAACCGTCGCCGCCCAGGGCGTTGAAGTTCAGCGTCGCCATACGATAGGTCTTGTCTGCCTGTAAAGGTTCACCCTTGATCTTGACGTCGCTAACGCCTTTGCCGTCCGCCACCAAGCTGACGTTGGCGAACTGCGCATAGGCACCGGAATCCACCTTCATGTTGGCTACCGCTGCCAGATACGGCTCAACCTCGCTGCCTTTCATATCGACATACACCAGGGTGTTGCCAAACGGCTGCACCTTGAGCACGTTTTTATAGGTGATATCACCAGCCTCGATCGAGTCACGCACGCCACCACCGCTCATCACGGCGAAGTCTGCGTTGGCGCGCTCCATCTGCGCGGCTAGCAGCACGCGCGAAAGGTTGGTCTGCACGAAGCGGACTTTACTGCGATCCCCTTCCAGTTTGCCGTTGACGCTGCCCACCTTCACTTCCAACTGGGCCTTGCCCTTGTCCTGGAACGGCGTCAGCAGCTTCATCATCGACGGATCTTCCTGGATCTGCTGGGTGTAATAGACCCGCTCGCTGGTGCCGTCGGCTTTCTCTACCTTTTTCTTCAGGTTGATCGGGATCAGTTGGTAATGCATCAGTTTCAGCTCGCCGTTGCGGAACTGGAAGTCGGCACGGCCAACGTATTTACCCCATTCGTGGGCCTGGACGATCCAGGTCCCGTTTTGGCGATCTGGCGAGCAAGGCGTGCCCGGTACATAATCCACCTGTTTGTGGTTTTCACTCGCCATACAGACCGGATCTTGCGAATGCCCACCGACAATCATATCCAGGTAGCCCGCAGGCAGGCTACGTGCCATCTCCACGTCGCCCGGCGCGTTGGAGCCATGGTTACCATCGTCGTAGTGGCCCATGTGGGTGGCAGCGATAATCACGTCCGGCTTTTCATCTTTGCGCAGTTGCTCCACCACCTGCTTGGCTTCTTGCGCCGGGACACGGAATTCGATATCGGTAAAGTATTCCGGGTTGCCGATTTTTGCGGTGTCATCGGTGGTCAGGCCGATCACCGCAATCTTCACCCCTTGCTTTTCAAACAGGGCATAAGGCTTGAACAGGCGTTGCTGGGTGCTTTTTTGATAAATGTTGGCGGACAGTAGTGGGAAAGAAGCCCATTTTTCCTGCTGGCGCAACACGCTGAGCGGGTTGTCGAATTCGTGGTTGCCGATCGCCATCGCGTCGTAGCCGATCAGCGTCATGCCACGGAAATCGGGTTCTGCATCCTGCAAATCCGACTCTGGCACGCCGGTGTTGATGTCCCCACCGGACAGCAGCAGCACGCTGCCGCCTTTCGCCGCCACTTCCTGACGGATACTGTCCACCAGCGTCTTTTGCGCCCCTAGGCCGTACTCGCCATGATCGTTCTGCCAGAAATGGCCGTGATGATCGTTGGTGTGCAGGATGGTGATATCGTAGGTTTTATCCTTTTCCCAGGCACTGACCGTTCCTGAAAACAACGTCAGGGAAACAGCCAACGCACATGCGGTGGTGTGAAGCGAAAAGCGCATGGCAGATCTCCATTGTTAATAATGGGTATTTTTTGATGAGGACGAAATTGTAACGCGAATCGACTGCAACTAATTTCAAATTTTTGCGACATACGTCAAATTATGTCGGAAAGGCACGGCCGGTCCGAATTTTATCGGCGCTCCCGATAGCACATAATGATCGAGAGAGAATCAGCTACCCCGTTGTCGGACGAAAGATGAACGTTATAAGATGTCGCTTTCCCTCTCTCACTTACCAGGCTAATAATAATATGACTGACCGTAGTGAAACGGATATTCCACCGCTAACCAGCAGCGCGGCCAAAGGCACGGCGTTCTCTATTCTCGGTGCTATCAGCGTTTCTCACCTGCTCAACGATATGATGCAATCGCTGATCGTGGCGATTTACCCGATTTTGCAAGCCGATTTTAGCCTTAGCTTTGTGCAGATCGGGATGATCACCCTGACTTATCAGCTCACCGCATCACTGCTACAACCGCTGATTGGTTATTACACCGATAAGCACCCGCAGCCTTATTCGCTCCCCATCGGCATGGGATTCACTCTGTCGGGCTTACTGCTGCTTTCGGTGGCCAACACTTTCCCTCTGGTGCTGCTGGCGGCCGCTTTGGTGGGCACAGGTTCCTCCGTATTCCATCCTGAGTCATCCCGCGTCGCGCGCATGGCATCCGGGGGGCGGCACGGTTTGGCCCAGTCGCTGTTCCAGGTGGGTGGCAACTTCGGCAGCTCCCTCGGCCCGCTGTTGGCCGCGCTGATTATCGCCCCCTACGGCAAGGGCAATGTCGCCTGGTTCTCACTGGCTGCGCTGCTGGCTATTGTAGTCTTGTTGCAGGTCAGTAAATGGTATAAGCAGCAACATCGGGCGGCCCAAGGCAAGCTAAAAGCCGCTTCTCTGGTCAAACCGCTGCCAAAACGTACCGTCATGTTCTCCTTAAGCATCCTGCTGGTACTGATATTCTCCAAATACTTCTACTTGGCGAGCATTAGCAGCTATTACACCTTTTATCTCATACATAAGTTTGGCGTTTCGGTACAGAATGCCCAATTCCATCTGTTTGCCTTCCTGTTTGCCGTAGCGGCAGGAACCATTATTGGCGGGCCTTTGGGTGATAAGTTTGGGCGTAAATATGTAATTTGGGGTTCTATCCTGGGCGCTGCCCCATTTACCCTGGCTTTACCCCATGCTTCTCTCTACTGGACCGGAATTTTGACGGTGATCATCGGGGTTATTCTGGCCTCGGCCTTCTCGGCCATTCTGGTGTATGCGCAAGAGCTGATCCCCGGCAAAGTGGGGATGGTTTCCGGTCTATTCTTCGGTTTTGCTTTCGGTATGGGCGGGTTAGGCGCGGCAGTTCTTGGTTATGTCGCTGATTTGACCAGCATCGAGCTGGTTTATCAAATCTGTGCATTCCTGCCGCTTATCGGCATTATCACTGCATTACTACCGAATATGGAGCATAACCAACAATAACCCTGACATTACCCCGGTTTAGCGCAGAAGTTAAACCGGGTTATCTACTCCAAAACCCCATTTAATCCGGTCAATTATGCCATAATTCTCCTTCCTTCTGCCAAAATAGACGAATAGTCTGGTTTTTTACACAAAACCCTAAATTAGCTAAGCAATAAACGCTCAAATGCAATAAACTAAATGTATCCTTTCGTAACACCCGTGAGCACAACCAGAGGAGTATGGATGCATAATTCAACACCCTTGATCACCACTATTGTTGGAGGGTTAGTACTCGCCTTCCTCTTCGGAATGCTGGCAAACCGCCTGCGCATCTCCCCGTTGGTAGGGTATCTAGCCGCAGGCGTACTTGCCGGCCCGTTTACCCCCGGTTTTGTCGCTGATACCTCGTTGGCGCCGGAACTCGCGGAGATTGGGGTGATCCTGCTGATGTTCGGTGTTGGTCTCCATTTCTCGCTTAAAGATCTCCTCGCAGTAAAAAATATCGCTATCCCAGGGGCCATTGCCCAAATCGCCGTCGCGACGGTGTTGGGGATGGGGTTGTCCAAACTGATGGGCTGGGATTTGGTTTCCGGCCTGGTGTTCGGCCTGTGTCTGTCCACAGCCAGTACCGTGGTACTGTTGCGCGCCCTGGAAGAACGGCAACTGATCGATAGCCAACGCGGGCAGATCGCCATCGGCTGGCTGATTGTCGAAGATTTGGCCATGGTGTTGGCCCTGGTGCTGCTGCCGGCATTTGCCAATATGCTCAACAGCGATACCGCCAGCACCACGCAACTGCTCACCGAGTTGGCCATCACCATTGGCAAGGTTATCGCCTTTATCGCGCTGATGATTATCGTCGGCCGCCGTGTGGTGCCATGGATCCTGGCAAAAACCGCCAGTACCGGCTCGCGCGAGCTGTTTACGCTGGCGGTATTGGCACTGGCGCTGGGTATTGCCTACGGCGCTGTCGGCCTGTTTGACGTCTCATTTGCCCTGGGTGCCTTCTTTGCCGGTATGGTGCTGAACGAATCGGAACTGAGCCACCGCGCAGCACACGATACGCTGCCGCTGCGTGACGCCTTTGCGGTGCTGTTCTTTGTCTCGGTCGGTATGCTGTTCGACCCGATGATCCTGATCAACCAACCACTGGCGGTGTTGGCAACGCTGGCGATTATCCTGTTTGGTAAATCGGTGGCAGCCTTCGCACTGGTCAAAATGTTCGGCCACTCCAAACGTACCGCGCTGACCATTTCCGCCAGCCTGGCACAGATTGGTGAATTCGCCTTCATCCTGGCCGGATTGGGAGTCACGCTGGGCATGATGGATCAGCATGGCCGCAATCTGGTGCTGGCCGGGGCGATCCTGTCAATCATGCTCAACCCGCTGCTGTTTACCCTGCTGGAGCGCTATCTGGCCAAGACGGAAACCATCGAGGATCAGATCCTGGAAGAAGCGGTAGAGGAAGAGAAGCAGATCCCAGTTGATATCTGCAATCATGCCGTCGTCGTGGGTTATGGTCGGGTTGGCAGTCTGCTAGGGGCCAAACTGACCGAAGAAGGCGTCTCGATGGTGGTGATAGAAAACTCCCGCCCTCGGGTTGAAGCGCTGCGCGCTCAAGGCATCAAAGCGGTGTTAGGCAATGCAGCCAATCCTGAAATCATGGAACTGGCGCGGCTCGACTGCGCACGCTGGCTGCTGCTGACCATTCCCAATGGTTATGAAGCCGGTGAGATCGTGGCCTCGGCCCGCACCAAGCGCCCAACTCTGGAGATTATCGCCCGCGCTCATTACGACGACGAGGTTTCGTATATTTCCGACCGGGGTGCCGATCAGGTGGTGATGGGGGAACGTGAGATCGCCAACAGCATGTTGAATATCCTCAAGCTGGATACGCTGTCGGACGAAGAAAAGCTGGCCGCCTGCCCAATCTGAAGCCATTAAGCCGGTAAGAGCGCTAAAACCGCGCTCTTACCGGTTGTTGTTGGTTACCGTTCCCAGTAAGACTCTTCCAGACTGTCTTCCCGCTCCGGCAGCCCACGGGTCAAACGTGGCGAGTGCTGGTTAAGCACCTGATAGCTAACGCGGTTGGCATATTTGCAGACCTGCGCCAATGAAGAATAGGTCAGGTAGCTACGCACATGCTTGCTGGAGTTTGGCACGTTGTTACGGTGATAGCCGTTAGCGGCGATATCATGCAGCAGCGCAGACAACGCACCGTCGCCCGCACCGTTGGTATTCATGATCTTTTCCGGGCCGCCCATATACGGGGCGATATGCGAATAGACCTTGAGCGCGTTTTCGCAGCTTGCACGGCGCATCGCACGGCTGAATTCGAAGCGGTTAAACTCGGCGATATGGCCCGGCAACAGCGGATGCTGAGTTTCACGCTTGTTGGCCTCTTCGGTGTAGCCTGCCATGTACAGACCGTTTGGCCCAGCGGTACACAGCACCAAATCTACCCAGTCCAATGCCATCTCAGAGGCCATCAGCGGATCGCTCAACCCTGTGAGTTCCAATGCCTCATCTTCATTCATCGCCAGAATGGAAACATGTTCCCTGAGAAAATCACGCCACCACACCGGGTTATCCGCAATGACATACTTGGTGCCCAGCGTCAGCACCACCGGTACATCATGCTTTTTGGCAAACGCGATCGCCTGCATGGTGGCTTCCGGCATTGGCTCACCGGGTTTGCAACGCACCAGATAGGAGGTCAGTACCAACGCGGCAGCCCCTGCGATCACTTCTTCAGGAATGCTTTCCGGGCGTAGCTGGTTCATCTGCCCCGGGCTGATGGCAAAGGTGCGCTCGCCGCTCTCGCTAATCAGCGTAAAGCAGCGGCCAATGGCCCCATCCACTGCTTGCAGATAGTTGAGATCGGTACGGCTGGAGGTGTTGCACAGATAGCGATAGGCATAGCTGCCAATTTTGACGTTGCTGCACATCACGCCGAGCAGCACGGAACGATCGTCCGCCAGTACCGAGTAGTTGTGCAGGGTGTTACCGATGGTGCCACCGGCAAATTGATGAGTGATCAGGTTGTTGTCGCTCAGTTCCTGATACAGCGCCTCGGCAACGTCGTCTTCAATGACCAGCGAATGGCCCAGGCTAAGGCCGTAGCGTTCAACAAACGCATCATCCACTTTAGCTTCGATATCTACCAGCGTCTGATCGATACCGACGACATAAGAGGTACTGACTTCATTTTCAGGCTGTGTCTGCTGCAATAACGGATCGCGAGCGTTGACCGGAAAATAATGTTTGGATTTACGTTTACCAGGAAATTTCATGTGATTGGCGGTGAGTTGCGGTGAACAGGCAGGAATGTTAGCACATTCCCGCCTGATTGCTGCGCTTTCACGTGAGCATTTTGCTAGCCGAGCGGTGAAAAGCCGGCTTGATTACAGCCGTTGCCCCACCAGCTGTTGCATCATATCGATATGGGCGGCGTCATCATTAAGTGCCGGGATGTATTCAAACTTCTCGCCCCCCGCCTCCAGGAAAATTTCGCGGTTCTGCTCTTTGATCTCCTCCAGCGTTTCCAGGCAATCCGCAGAAAAACCGGGGCAGATCAGTTGGATATGCTTCACCCCTTGCGCTGGCAGGCTCTTCAGGGTTTCGTCGGTGTACGGCGTCAGCCAGGGCTCCCGACCAAAACGCGATTGATAGGTCATCATCACCCGATCTGGGGCCAGAGGTATGGCCGCCGCCAACGCGCGGTAGGTATCTTCGCAACGTTGCGGGTAATCATCACCCAGAGTGGCGTAGCGTTTGGGAATACCGTGGAACGACATCACCAGGCGATCGGGCTTACCGTGTTCAGCGAACGACCGCTCAACGCTTTGCTGCAAAGCCAGGATATACGCTGGGTGCTCGGCATAGTCACGGATAAAGCCAATCGATGGCAGGCGGCGATAGCCTTTCAGCACCCGCGCCACACCATCCCAGACCGCTGCGCTAGTCGAACACGAGTATTGCGGATACAGCGGCAACACCACCAGATTGGTCACGCCCTGCGCCAATAGGCTGTCGATCGCCTGTGCCAGGCTGGGTGAACCGTAGCTCATGCCCAGTTCTACCGGGGTATTTGGCATACGCGCCGCCAGCTCCCGCTGTTGGCGGCGGCTATAGACCAGCAACGGTGAACCTTCCTCCATCCAGACGGATTGATAAAGCTTTGCCACACGCGGTGAACGGATCGGCAGAATGATGCCGTTAAGAATTGGCCACCAGATCAGCGGGGCAGTATCGACCACCCGGTTGTCACTGAGAAATTCTTTCAGATAGCGTTTTACCGCCTGCGGGGTGGGTGCCTCTGGCGTACCCAGATTCACCAGCAATACCCCGTGTTTCTCTTGTTTCATTCCGATCCCCTTGTCCTTCCCGGCAAATACCCTGTTATTTCTCAGCGTATTAACAGCCACTCATGCGGCCTATTGTAACGGAAAAGCGCCGGACCGGAACCTATATCAATAACAGGTAGAACGGGGGTTATTTTTGCGCCAGTTGCCAGACGGCGGCTACGTTACGCGCAGTGACTTCCAGGTTATGGGCCGCGTCCGCCAGCGCCTCTGGCAGCGTCACGATGCGGTCGATCACCGAGAAAGCGGCGTCGATGCCGTGTTGATGCACCACCTGATAGTCTTTTGACAGGCTACCGGCGATGGCAATCACCGGTAATTGGTGGCGCTTGGCTACCCGCGCAACGCCGATCGGGGTTTTGCCGTGGATCGACTGGCTGTCGAGCCGCCCTTCACCCGTGATCACCAGGTCAGCATTACGTACCGCGTCTTCCAGATGCAGCGTTTCGATCACGATTTCGATGCCTGGCCGCAGTTCAGCGGCCAGAAAACCGATCAATGCCGCTCCCATGCCCCCTGCCGCGCCTGAGCCAGGCACCTGCAATACCTTGCGCCCAGTGCTCTGCTCCAGGAGCGTGCCGTAATGATGCAGCGCCTTGTCCAGTTGCTGCACCTTCTCCGGCGTAGCCCCTTTCTGTGGGCCGAAGATTGCTGAAGCCCCGTGATCGCCACACAGCGGGTTATCCACATCACAGGCTACCGTAATCTTCACCTGCTGCAAGCGGGGATCCAATTGGCTAAGATCGATATGCGCCAGTTGCGCCAACGCCGCGCCACCGGGCCGTAATTCTTGATTATGATGGTCGAGTAGCTTAGCGCCCAGCGCCTGCATCATGCCCGCCCCGCCATCGTTGGTTGCGCTGCCGCCGATCCCCAAAATGATCGAGTCTACACCTTGTTGCAGTGCTGCCAGGATCAGCTCACCGGTGCCAAAGCTGGTGGTCACTAACGGATCGCGTTCGTCACCCGCCACCAGATGCAGCCCGGACGCGGCCGCCATTTCGATAACTGCGGTTTTCCCTTCCCCCAACAGACCATAAAATGCTGCAGTAGGTTTGCCCTGCGGCCCGCTCACCTGCACATTGATGATTTCCCCACCGGTGGCGGCCACCATCGCATCGACGGTGCCCTCGCCTCCGTCCGCCATGGGCAGCAACACATAGTGCGCCTGCGGATAGATTTGCCGGAAACCACGCTCGATCGCTTCTGCGACACCCTGAGCACTCAGGCTCTCTTTAAAGGAGTCGGGGGCAATTACCACTTTCTGTAGGGTGTTCATCGACAGTGCCTTAATCTTCAGAGGATGCCACTGCATCGGTTAGTGAATACCATACCCTGCCGACAACGGAAATTCTTTAGCGATAGACACAAACAAAAGGGTAAAAAATAACGTTATTTTGTGCATTCACACAATTCAATCCTGCATCAACATACCGATATACAGTTGCAAGACGTCCGCCAATTGATTGATCTTCAGGCCAGTCGTTTTTTCTACGCGCTGTAGGCGGTAACGCAGAGTGTTAACGTGAATATGCAGCTGTGCCGCAGTCTTGGTTTGGTCACAATTCTGATTGAAATAGTGGCGCAGCGTGTTTCTCAGCATCCCTTTTTCATCCTGGGCGCTCAATTGCTGCCAGGGCCGGGATAGCTCCTGCGCTCGCCAATCCTCCCCCAAATCGCACAGCAGAGAGGGCAGCGGGTAATCATCATAAAATAGCGTATGCTGGGGCAACTTAAGGCGGTGCGCCATGGTTTGCACTGCACGCGCGGTCTGAATGGAGCGGTAGACGCCCTCATCACCACTGTAAAAACCCCCGACGATCAACCGCAGGCCAAAGCGTTGCTGGATCTCATGCTGGAGTTGCTGGGCCAGCTTGCGTTCCTGCTGCACGTCCCACACCCCCTGTCTCATACAGGCCGGGCGCAAGAGCACCAGTTCATTAAAGCTGGTCATGGTGATAAGCGCCTCACGCTGGGTGATCTCCAGCTCTGCCAGCAAGCCTCTCAGTGCCTGCGGCTGCGGCTCATACAGCTCAAGCAGCCAGACAATGCGTGGCTGTTGCAGATCCAGCTCTAAATAGGCCGCCATCGCCTCGCGCGAACCGGGTTCACTGTGCCCTTGCAGCAGTTGGTTGGCCAGCTCTTCCCGGTAACGCTTCTCCCACTGATGTTGATCGAGCATCGCGGCCTGTTCCACCATCAGCTCCGCCGCCATTTTCACCAGTTCACCATAGGCTCGCACCTGAGCCGGATCGCCGGAAACCCCTATCGCGCCGACCAGTTGATTGCGGAAACTGAATGGGAGATTGATGCCGGGTTGCACCCCCTTCAGATGCTGTGCCGTTGCCTCATCAATCTCCACCACCCGGTTTTCGGTCAGAGCCAATACCGCCCCTTCATGGCGCTGATACAGGCGTGAGGCGTTACCGGAGGCAATAATGACGCCGTTGCTGTCCATCACGTTGACCGAATGGTGAATGATGCTCATCGCGCGTTGCACGATCTGACGCGCGGTCGCTTCTTGCAAAAAATTTGTCTGCCTGGGCATGCGGCTTTTCCTGTCGGGCGAAACGGTAGCACTGATAACCTAGCATGAAGCGGCAAAAAAAAACGCCGGGCAGCAACAGCAAGCCCAGCGTTTTCTACAGCCTTGACACCGATTAGCCCAGAATGGTCGCCAGCTCAGCGCTCACTTCCGTCACCTTACGGGTGCCATCGATCTTGTGGTAGGACGTATTGCCCGCCTCGGCTTCTTTATGATAGTAAGACACCAGCGGCGCGGTCATCTGATGGTATTCCACCAGGCGCTTACGCACGGTCTCTTCCTGATCGTCTTTACGGGTGGTCAACTCTTCGCCAGTGGCGTCATCTTTCCCTTCCACCTTCGGCGGATTGAATTTGATGTGGTACACGCGGCCAGAAGGCGCATGCACGCGGCGGCCAACGATACGATCGACGATCAGTTCGTCCGGCACGTCGAACTCCAGCACGTAATCCACTTTAATGCCGGCTTCTTTCATCGCATCGGCCTGTGGAATGGTGCGTGGGAAACCGTCCAGCAGGAAACCGTTACGGCAGTCTTCCTGGGTAATACGCTCTTTGACCAGCGCAATAACCAGCTCATCGGTCACCAGCTTGCCGGCGTCCATGATTTCTTTCGCCTTTTTGCCCAGCTCAGAACCGGCCTTAACGGCTGCGCGCAACATATCGCCCGTGGAGATTTGCGGAATGCCGTATTTCTCCATGATGAATTGAGCCTGAGTGCCTTTACCAGCGCCTGGAGCGCCCAGCAGAATGATACGCATTGCGTAAATCCCCTTGCTATGTATTTCCCTTCATTCTTCGGGCCGCGGCCGGAAGTCTATCGGGTTTGAGTTTTTATTAAATTTCGAAAACACTCAACCTTACCATTTCTGAGGGGGGTGGCTCAAGGTAGCGAGAGGAAATCGGTTGCGGAAAGATCGGGCTGAAACGAGGCAAGCAGCGAGAAAATTTAACCGGAATAGAAGAGATTACGCCCCAAACTCTAAGGTCTGGGGCGTATTTTGCTGATTAAGCGGACAACAGCTTATTCATGCGGCGGATAAACTGGTTTGGATCTTCCAGCGTCCCACGCTCGGCCAGCAGGGCCTGATCCAACAGCAGATCGATCCATTCGGCAAATTGTTCGTTATCGCCCACATCGGATGCGCGTTTGACCAACGCATGCTCTGGGTTCAGCTCGAAGATATACTTCACTTCCGGCGCAGCTTGCCCCGCAGCGGCAAACAGTTTGGCCATCTGGGTGCTCATCTCGTCGGCATCGGTGGTGACGATGGCCGGGGTATCGGTCAGACGATGCGTCAGACGCACGTCCTTCACGCGCTCACCCAGCAGCGTCTTGACCCGCTCGATAAACGGCTCCAGCTGCTTCTCGGCTTCTTTCTGCTCTTCGGTTTCATCCGCCAGTTTATCCAGCGCTTCATCCGCTTTGCTGACCGACTGGAACACCTTACCGTCAAACTCGGTCAGGTAGCTCATCATCCACTCATCGATACGGTCAGACAGCAGCAGGACTTCGATGCCTTTCTTGCGGAACAGCTCCAGGTGCGGGCTGCTCTTGGCGGCAGCATAACTGTCGGCAGTGATGTAGTAAATCTTGTCCTGGCCTTCGGTCATGCGGCTGACGTACTCTTCCAGCGAGACGGTTTGCGCCGAGCTGTCATTGTGCGTAGAAGCAAAGCGCAGCAGTTTGGCGATGGCTTCTTTGTTGCCGCCGTCCTCCGCAGGCCCTTCTTTCAGTACCATACCGAACTGCTGCCAGAACTTCTGGTAGGCTTCCGCATCGTCTTTCGCCAGCTTGTCCAGCATCTGCAACACACGTTTGGTCAGCGCGCCACGCAGGTTCTGGGTAACACGGCTGTCCTGCAGGATTTCACGCGAAACGTTCAGCGGCAGATCGTTGGAATCGATCAGGCCACGCACAAAGCGCAGGTAGTTCGGCATGAACTGCTCGGCGTCATCCATGATAAACACGCGCTGAACGTACAGCTTCAGGCCGTGTTTGTGATCGCGATTCCACATATCCCACGGTGCCTGGGCCGGGATGTACAGCAGGCTGGTGTACTCCTGCTTACCTTCCACCCGGTTGTGGCTCCAGCTCAGCGGATCGGTAAAGTCATGGGCAATATGCTTGTAGAACTCTTTGTACTCTTCTTCGCTCACGTCAGCTTTGTTGCGAGTCCACAACGCTTGCGCCTTGTTGATTTTCTCCCAGGTGACGGTGCCGTCTTCTTCATTCTTGGTTTCGATCTCTACCGGCAGCGCAATGTGATCGGAATATTTGCCAATCACCGAGCGCAGACGCCAGCCGTCGAGGTATTCGTCTTCGCCTTCACGCAGGTGCAGGGTAATTTCGCTGCCGCGATCGGCCTTGCTGATATCGGCGATGGTGTAATCACCTTCACCGGCAGACTCCCAGTACACCCCTTGATCTTCCGCAGCACCGGCCGCGCGGGTACGTACGGTGACTTTGTCCGCCACGATGAACGCTGAGTAGAAGCCCACGCCGAACTGACCGATCAGTTGGCTGTCTTTAGCCTGGTCTGAGCCGATAGACTCCAGGAAGGCCTTGGTACCAGATTTGGCAATCGTCCCCAGGTTTTCGATCACTTCTTCGCGGCTCATACCGATGCCGTTATCGGCAATCGTCAGGGTGCGCTTCTCTTTGTCGAAAGACAGACGCACGCGTAGTTCACCATCACCTTCATACAGCTCAGGCTTGGAAAGCGCGCGGAAACGCAGCTTGTCTGCCGCATCGGAGGCGTTGGAGATCAGCTCACGCAGGAAGATTTCTTTATTGGAGTACAGCGAATGGATCATCAAATGAAGCAGTTGTTTGACTTCAGACTGGAACCCACGGGTTTCTTGACCTTTCATACTCATTGATTACCTCAAAGACAGTAGTGACCAAATCATGCAATGAGGATCAGATGGGGTTAACTCTGTGGTTTTTCAAGCGGCTGGCGGGGAATTTTTTGTCAACTGAATTACGGGGCAGAGGGCTGCCCCGTACAGAATCATCAGAATTTGATCGCGTGGCGTCCGGCCAGGGAGTGCGACAGCGTGGTGCCATCCACCATTTCCAGTTCACCACCCACCGGGACCCCGTGAGCAATGCGGCTGGCAAGTACGCCATATTGGCCACACATCTCGGCGATGTAGTTGGCCGTAGCATCCCCTTCCACCGTCGGGTTGGTGGCCAGGATCACTTCGGTGATGGTTTCCTTCTCCAGCCGTTGCTCCAGCCGGTCCAGGCCGATATCGCCTGGGCCAATGCCGTCTAACGGTGACAGATGGCCCATCAGCACAAAGTAGCGCCCGGCAAACTGGCCGGTCTGCTCAATGGCGTGAATATCCGCCGGGCTCTCCACTACGCAAATCTGGCCGTTTTGCTGGCGGCGCACATTATTGCAGATGGTGCAGGTATCCTGCTCGGTGAAGGTACGGCAATCGGCACAGTGGCCGATCTCCGACATGGCACGGGTCAGCGCCTGTGCCAACCGCATCCCGCCGCTGCGATCGCGCTGCAGCAGTTGGAACGCCATACGCTGCGCCGACTTCGGGCCAACGCCCGGCAGGCAGCGCAGTGCCTCCATCAATGATTCAAGGAGCGGGCTGGTTTGCATCAGAACGGCATCTTAAAGCCTGGCGGCAACTGCATCCCGCTGGAAACCGACGCCATCTTCTCTTTCTGGGTTTCTTCGATGCGACGTGCTGCGTCATTGAAAGCAGCAGCAATCAGATCTTCCAGCATCTCTTTGTCGTCTTCCATCAGGCTTGGGTCGATTTCTACCCGGCGGCAGTTATGCGCCCCGTTGATGGTCACTTTCACCAGGCCTGCGCCGGATTCACCAGTCACTTCCAATTTGGCAATTTCTTCCTGCATCTGCTGCATCTTTTCCTGCATTTGCTGGGCTTGCTTCATCAGATTACCCATACCGCCTTTACCAAACATAGTCGTCTCTCATAGCATTGGCCGCGCACTGTGCGCCGCGTTAAATAGGGCGAATACTCTCTTCATCCAGATCTGCATCGAAGAACCGACGCAGGGTCTGGATATTGGTATCCGCAACGATGGACTGGCGAGCCTGTGCCAGTTTTTCTTCATAAATGGCTTGCCGCCACTCCAGCGGAGTCCGCTCCGCCGGATTATCGTCTTCCACCACGCTGAGTTCAACCGTGCGGCCATGTAACTCACTGAGTGCCTGCGCAAGCGTCTTCTGCGCCGAAGGCGAGTTCAGATGACGCTGCGAAGACCGCAGGTGGAGACAAATGCTGTCCGGTGCCAGCTGTTGCTTAAAGGCGTTTAACGCCAGTTGCTGCACCAGTTTCGGTATTTTTAGCTGGTCTATCTCTGCCGCCCAAGGATCGCGCTCGATGGACTCAACCACCAGTTTAGCCGACAGCTCAGGCGTTTTTTCATGTTCGAGCGCCGTACGCAACGCTTTTGGCGTGGCCAGCGGTTCCGGCGCGGCTTCAGGTTCGGTAAGCGCGCGCCAGCGATAGGCCTCCGGCTTGGCCGGTTTCTCCGTCACGATCTTTTCGGCCTGACGCTTCTGGCTGCGTTCGGTTACCGAGGCTAAACGCTCTAGTGCCGAGTTAGCCGGCCGCGCTATTCCTGGCGCCGCCGGCTCATTCTTTTTTGCGGTGGATGCCCCCTGTTGCCGCAGCAACTGGGTTCGCGCTTTAAGTAGCTGCGCGGTAGCATCCGGTAAATTTGTTGGTTGAGTATTTTGCGGCTGTGCAGACTGCCCTAAGGGGGGCGGGGCATCTGGATAGGCAGAAGGTGGCGCAACGGCCATATTCCCCTGCGGCTGCGGCTGCGCCGGCGCGATCTGCACCATGGCCACCGGCTCAGGGATCACCGCTTTTGGGTGAAACGCCAGCGCGCGTAGCAGGGTCATCTCAACGCCCATACGGCGATCCGGGGCATAGGCCAGCTCTTTGCGGCCAACCAGCAAGGTTTGGTAGTAAAGCTGTACGTCCGTTGGCGGCAGGGTGCGCGCCAGCTCACGTAACCGCTGCTCAATCGCAGCATAATGGTTATCCAGCACTGCGGGCAGCAGTTGCACCATCGCAATGCGGTGCAGCAGCGCCAGCGTTTCCACCAGCAGGTTTTCCCAATCCACACCGCGTGACGCTGCCTGGGCGACCTGCGCCATCACTTTTTCGCCGTCGGCACTCACCAGGGCTTCCAGGATGGCCAGCGGCTGCTCATCATCCAACGTCCCTAGCATCTGGCTGACGGTGTCGGTCGTCACCTGCCCTTGCCCCATGGCAATCGCCTGGTCGGTCAGGCTGAGGGCATCACGCATACTGCCATCGGCGGCGCGCGCCAGCAGTTGCAACGCGCGGGCATCGCTGGTGATGTGCTCTGCCAGCAAGACGGTTTCCAACTGCGTGCGGATCTGTTCCACGTCCATCGCTTTAAGATGGAATTGTAGGCAGCGGGAAAGAATAGTGACCGGCAGCTTCTGCGGATCGGTGGTTGCCAATAGGAACTTGACGTGCGCAGGCGGCTCTTCCAGCGTTTTCAGCAACGCATTGAAGCTGTGGCGCGAGAGCATGTGGACTTCATCGATCAGGTAGACCTTGAAACGGCCGCGCGCCGGGGCGTATTGCACGTTATCGAGCAGATCGCGAGTATCTTCCACTTTGGTTCTGGAGGCGGCATCGATCTCGATCAGATCGACAAAGCGCCCCTGCTCAATCTCACGACAGTTATCACATTGGCCGCAGGGCGTCGCGGTAATGCCTGTTTCGCAGTTCAAACCTTTGGCCAGCAGCCGCGCAATGGTGGTTTTACCCACGCCGCGTGTGCCGGAGAACAGATAGGCGTGATGGATCCGCCCCAGAGAGAGGCCATTAGCCAGCGCCGTCAGGACATGCTCTTGTCCGACAACCTCTGCAAACGTTTGGGGGCGCCACTTACGGGCAAGAACCTGATAGCTCATTAAGACTTCATCACTGATTTATGGAGTAATTTCAACCCAAGTAGTACATCACAACGTCAAGGACATTGCCATGTGGGCGGCCTGCTGGGTACCGAGGTTGAACCGATACCCTTTATCGTCCGATGGCCACGCACACTTTAGTGTAACAGTACGCCCGCCGTCATTCCTATAACTTTGCATCATGCCTGCCAGGTGCAAACTTGTTAGCCCGTCAAGATAGGGAGCGCTTTGGCATTTTTAACAAGGAATTGATGGGGGCGAAACAGAAAATGTCAGAATACAGCGGAGAATACGGGGAAGTCGTGGTTATACGTCAACCCCGCAGCGAACCACGGGGTTGTCTATCCAAGCTATCAATGCCCGGCGAAATCGAGCAGGCAGTAGCAATTGATACCCAGATTATTCAGGCGCGTTTCGCCCCCGAGGTCCGGCAGGTTGATGATGAATGCCGCGTCTGTCACTTCACCACCCAAACGGCGGATCAGCGTAGCGGTGGCTTCGATCGTGCCACCTGTGGCCAGCAAATCGTCAACGACCAGTACTTTGTCGCCAGCAACGATGGCATCGGTGTGAATTTCCAGCTTGTCGGTGCCGTATTCCAGCTCATAGCTTTCGCTCAGCGTCGCACGCGGCAATTTGCCCGGTTTGCGTACCGGCACAAAGCCAACGCCCAGCGCCAACGCCACCGGTGCGCCGAACAGGAAACCACGCGCTTCAGTACCCACCACCTTGGTGACGCCCGTATCGCGGTAACGTTCGACCAGCAGTTCAATACTGGAAGCATACGCCAGCGGGTTTTCCAACAGGCTGGTCACATCACGGAACAGAATACCCGGCTTCGGGTAGTCGGGAATGGTTTTGATACTGTCTCTAATATACTGAAGCTGTTGCGCAGTCGCGGTCATAGTTATTGCCTGATAAAACTACCTGATAACTTCCACACAGGCCTTCAACTACCACGCTTTGAACAAAAAAACGTCGGGAAGAAACCTGCGCACGAAAACGCCCAAATCTATGCAAAAAGGCGGACAAATGCAACTGACGCCGCACGATCAGCGCTGTTTTTGTTGCGGCAGGTCAATAACTGGCAGCCGGAGCATAAAGGTCAGCAAAATAACCAGGATCGCCAGCAGTACACCTCGCACCCACCAAAGGTTCACCAACCAGAGGGAAGCGGCAAACGTCACGACAATGACCAGCACCGCTTTCCACTTGGCTCCAGGCGGTAACGCCTTATGCTGTTGCCAATGACGCAAATAAGAACCGAACCAGGAGCGATACAGCAACCAATGATGAAACCGCGGTGAAGAACGTGCAAAGCACCAGGCAGCCAGCAACAGAAATGGGGTCGTTGGCAGCAGTGGCAGCACCACGCCCAACGTTGCCAGCACCACGGCTAACCAACCCAGTATAATCAACAACCAACGAGTCATGCCTGTCCTTACCTATCATGATGGCCCGTTAACTGTAGCATCCTTGGCCATAATGCTGCCAGTTGGCGGCTTTATCCATCCGAAGCTTGTCTCATCTCTCTTTCACGGGCAAGCTTAGACACTTACTGCCTTATCGAAGGATCTCACGTGACTACGCACCGCTTATTACAGGCGCTTGAACAACAGATCGCCGCCCTGGCCAGCGAAATCCAACCGCGAGGTGATACCCCGATCTCGCAGGCGCGGTTTGACGTTGCCCTGTTCTCCAACCACGGCACGCGGTTACGAGATTATCTGGCCGAGATACAAAAGAATTTTGCCCAGCTACAAACGGCGGTAAAAGACAGCCGTACCGCTCATGTCGCCTTTCTGGCGGAAAAGCTGGTGGCGCAGCTCACCGCGTTACAGCGCGAAATGGCGACCCAGACGATACGGCGTAAAAATCAGCCGAAGGAAGTGGCGGTGGTCGATTTGTACCACAAGCTCGCCGAACATCAGGATTATGAACGCCGCCTGATCGCCATGATCCAGGACCGCGAAAGTCTTTTAGGGCAACAAACCACCTTCGCCGCGCAGAAGAAATTACAACAGGAACTGGCCGCATTCGAAGGCAGATTAGTGCGTTGTCGGCAAGCGTTGGCGCGCATAGAGCGCAGTATCGAGCGAAAAGAAAACGGTTTTTGAATATTTGTCACATTATTTTAATGATTATTCCCCTCCCCGCGCCAGGTTCACTATACTCAGCCAAAGCACAATCTCGTCTCTCCTGCGTTTAAAACACGGGAAGATCCCTTTACTCACACAAACGTTGGACTTATGTCGCTAGAGAATGCCTCCCCAGAATTACAACTGGCGGTAGACTTGATTTACCTGCTGGAATGCAACGAGATCGATCCGGCAACGGCGCTGGCCGCGCTGGACATTGTCAGAAAAGACTATCAGGAAAAGATGCAGCGTGCGGGCATCACCTCACCGTATTTGCCCACGGGCCAATGATCATGGCCCGCTAGCGTTATCATCTGGTTCCTACACCGCAGGTTGCTCACCGATGCCTGGAACCTGCGCCCGTTTGACCTCCTGCACTTCGTTACCCTGCTGGTTATGCAGATACACTTCCAACTGGTTAAAGGCGATATTAATATCGTTCTCACGGCATAGGCGGTCAATCGCCCGGTTCAGCTCATCCACGGTATAGCTGCGATCGCGCAGCTCACGCACGTACAACCGCAGTTCATGATCCAGCGTGCTGGCGCCAAAGTTGAGGAAAAAGACCATCGGCTCAGGATCCGTCATCACGCGCGGGTTTTCATGCGCCGCTTGCAACAGCACCGCCTTGACCTTGTCCAGATCAGAGCCATAGGCCACCCCCACTTTAATCAGCACACGGGTAATGGTGTCTGACAGTGACCAGTTAATCAGCCGCTCGGTGACAAACGCTTTGTTAGGAATGATCACTTCTTTACGGTCAAAGTCCGTAATGGTGGTCGCGCGAATACGGATCTTGCTGACCGTCCCGGAGTACGTGCCGATGGTAATGGTATCGCCGATCCGCACCGGGCGTTCAAACAGGATAATCAGGCCGGAAACGAAGTTGGCAAAGATTTCCTGTAAACCGAACCCCAAGCCTACCGACAGCGCCGCCACCAGCCACTGGAGTTTGTCCCAAGAGACACCTAGCGATCCTAATGCGGTGATGGTGCCCACCGCCGTGATCAGATAGGTCAGAATGGTGGTGATGGCGTAAGACGCCCCCTGTCGCAGCTGCAGGCGAGATAACACCAGTACTTCCAGCAAACCGGGCAGGTTACGCGTCATGACGTAAGCAACGATCACCGCCAACACGGCCACCATCATGTTACCCAGCGTCACCGCCTGCGGGATCACACTGCCCGCCACGCTGCTGGAGTAATGCCATAGGGTAACGCTGTCAAGGTAGGAGATCACCGTGACCAGATCCGACCATATCGCATAAAACGCACTGGCGAAGATCAGGAACAGCACCATAGTAGTCAAACGCAGCGACTGCTGGTTGATTTGATCCAGCGCCAGAGGGGGTTCCTCTACCGGCTCGTTGCCTTCGGCTCCCTCTTTCTCTTTAGCCAGGCTTTGGCGGCGCGCCAGGGCACGGCGGTAGGCCAACCGACGAGCTGCGACGCTCAGGCCACGGATCGCTGCCAGATAAACGATATTCCACAGGAAATACAGGTACAGGCTATCGATCCAACGGCCAGCCAAACGTAACGTGGTATAGAAGTAACCGGCAAACATCAGCCCTAGCAGGATAACCGGCGTGGCAGCCAGAGCGGTGACCATCAGCAACCGTACTTTATGGGAGTCTTTTTCACGCCAATGGTCGCGGCAGATGGGGAATACCAGCACCGCTAATAGCGCTAACGTCAGGATCACCACCACCTGGCCAATAACATCCTCAACCAATCGCAGCGGCGCTTTTTCACCCAGAACCGACCAGAAGATCAGTGGTAACAGGGCAAGACCCAACCTGAAGGTCTGTCGACGATAGTGCGCACAGCGATCGGCCGGGATAGTAAAATGCCTCTGTGAAATACCTTCGGGGGCCAGCATGCGGAAAGTGAAGCCAAATACCAGCCAGAACAGCGCCAACTGTTGTGACAAGGCCCAGATAAAATCGCTGATGCTGAAATCGGCCCGATAGAACCAGAACCCGGCACCGAGCAGCAGTAAAGAACCCGGTAACACCTTTAATAAGGTGAGCAGAATGGCTTTCGGCGTATGCAGTTGGCTATCACGCTTTAGCTGGCCGACATCATTGGCCAGCTTTTGCAGATGCCTGTCAATCAGGCGGTAGCGCCAGCGCAGTAGGCCAATCACTACCAGCAATGGGATCAGGAACACCAGGGCATGCAGTCCGCCCAACAGCAACTGTCCGGGTTCGAATTTAAAATCCAGCCCAGCCAGTTGTTCTTTCACCGCGCCAGGCAGCCCCTTGAGCCAAGCGAAATCGATAGGCTTGTTACTGTTAACCCAGAAAATCTGCTGGGTCAGCGTGTCCTGTACCGAGCTGTAGACGCTGGTCAGTTGCTGTTGATTAATCTGCAGATTGATAGCCAACGACAGTTGGTTATTGAGCTGCTTATTCAGTTGATCGAGCAGCTCACGGCGCATGTCGACAATTTCACTCAAGGCATCAAGCACGTCACCGTTGGCCTTTTCCTTGCTGTCCGCCACCAGTTTATTGATGAAGTCATCGCCCTTAAACAACTCATCGCGCTGCTGGTTGATCTCAAACTGCTCCAGCCGCAAATCCGCGATCTGAGTGCTCATATCCGCCACCAGCGTGCCCGGCGGCAGGTTTTGCTGCTGCTGATAAAGAATGCGTGATAGCACCAGGCTGCCCTTCAGCACCTGGATCTGCTCTTTCAGGTTTTGTTCCGATTGCAGGCCGCGATCGAGCCAGTTTTTTACCTGAATATTTTGCTGGAACAGGGTATTGCTCTCTTGCGTGGCGGTGATCAGCCGCTGGCTGATTTGCCGGTTGATGTTCAGCTCTTTACTCACCAGCTTGTCGCTCTGGATATCGCTGGCATCCTCCGGATTCTGCGCCTCTTTCGCCGTCTTTTCCGACAGTGTCAGCCGTTTGCTGTTTACCACATCCTGCAATACCTGCACCCGGTGGTCCAGGGCGTCGATGTTCATGGTGGTATAATCACGCTGCTTCTGGAGTAGATCTTGTAGCGTGGTATTGGCTTCCAGGCTCCTGCGTTGCAGGTCTATCTCGGCATTCAGCAACACCTGCTCCGTATTGAGCATGACCTGCTGGGTGTTGCGTAATACCTCTTGCCCCGGCGCACGATTGCTAAGGAGGTTACGGATTTCCTGTAAGCGCTGGGAAGCGGTGTACATACTGCTCTGCACACGTTCGGGCTGGGTCTGTAATGAGATGAGCTGGCTGTTGTAGGTCGAGAGGCTTTCCTGGGTGTCCTGCAGGTCGTCCAACGTTTGGTACAGGCGGTTTTCCAACTGGCGCAGGGAAAGCGGCAGCAATTCGGCTCGCGTTACCGCTTCATCAGCAGGGTTCTTCAGCGACTCCAGATCTCGCGTGACCTGCTGTAATTTGGCCGGTGCCTGCTGAACCTGCTGTTTAAGCTGATTGAACTCTTGCCTGGTGCGATCGAGGCGATCAAGCAACTCCATCGTGCGGGTTAAATCCTGCAAGGATTGTTTTTCGACCGGCGTCAGATTTTTTTGCTTGTTCAGCGTTTCTATCTGGCTCTGAATATCGCTACGCGCGGGGAGATCGCCGCTCTGCGCAGCGAACGAGCCCAAAGGCAGAACCAGCGCCGCCGCCAACAAAAACCATAGCGTAATAATGCGGAATTGGCCCGCAGCGTAAGACAAGGAAACAGTTTGAACTACGGGGAGAATACGCCTGCGACTCATGATTTAACGTCGGTTTAACAATGAAGCGCCAAGGTTATCACGATCGCAGGACAGCAATGAATAAGAAAAGCGTTGCAGTTGATGAACCGCAAATCCCCGTCGTCTTTCAAGCTACAGCGTTGTTACCTGCGAGCGTTAACCCCAGTCACTTACAATATTAGAAAGTCAGCACTTTCTCTGCCGCCAGCGTCCACTGGGCCAACTCCACCAGCGTGCCAATTTCTACGCCATCGGCCAGCTTCAGTTGGCTGACGCCACGAGCATCGGCACAGGTTTTGCACAGTTTGACCGGCACCTGCTGCGCCGTCAGAATCTCCAGCATCTGCTGCAAATGATAGCCTTCACGCGGCTGCTGCCCGGCAATGCCCGCCACGACCGCATCGGACATCAGAAACAGCTTCAACTGCAGCTCGGGCTGCTGTTCTTTCAGAGTGATGGCCAGACGTAGCGCATTGAACAACGATTCGTGGCCATAAGCCGCACCGTTGGCAATCAGTAACAGAGATGACATTGGGATTCTCCTTATCGAGGTCTAGCGGGCTGGCGCGTTCACACGCAAAGAAGGGCTAAGCTGCGCCATTTCGAGGAAGCTGTCGACCAAGATACTCGCCTCGGCTTTGAGATCAAAGCTTTCCGGCATAAACAGCCAGTTCTCCATCAGGCCGGTGATGTAAGCACGCAGGATGATTGCGGCCCGGCGAGTATGCAGATCGGTAGGGAGTTGCCCCTGCTCCATACTATTGCGTAAAACACGTTCGATACGCTCATAGCCTTCAAGATAAAGCACCTTGCGAGCATCATGCAACGGCATCATTTCGCCGATAAATTCGCATTTATGGAACACGATCTCCATCAATGCCCGGCGTCGACAGTCATCGACCGTAGCGGTCAGAATATAAATCAGAATTTCTCTTAAAATACGCAGTGGATTATCAGGATACTTTGCCTGATACTCTAACTCCAGATCGCCTATTTTCGACTCTGAGAGCTCCCAAACTTCATTAAACAGGTCTACCTTATTTTTGAAGTGCCAGTAAATTGCACCACGCGTAACCCCGGCAGCGGTTGCGATATCAGTCAAAGATGTTGCCGAAACGCCACGCTCGGAGAATTCCCTCACTGCGGCGTCGAGGATCTGTTGTCGTGTTTCTTGCGCCTGCTGTTTGGTTTTTCGTGCCATGATGTTGTTTTTTAGGGGCGGTGTGATTTACATACATTCGCGAATGTATGTACCATAGCACGCAGATAAAATTAACGCAGCAATGGGTTTTAAAGCTTGTGATCCATTGATCAATTTGAAATCGGACACTTGAGGTTTTTCTATGAACAAAAACAGAGGGTTAACGCCTCTGGCGGCAGTTCTGATGCTTTCAGGCAGCTTAGTGCTTACAGGATGTAATGATAAAGAAACCCAGCAACAGGCCCAACACCAGGCTCCTGCCGTGGGTGTGGTGACGTTGAAGGCTGAACCTCTCAACATTACTACCGATCTTCCTGGTCGTACCGCAGCATACCGCATCGCCGAAGTTCGCCCTCAGGTCAGTGGCATCATCCTGAAACGCAACTTTACTGAAGGCAGCGATATCAAGGCGGGTGTTTCACTGTATCAAATCGATCCAGCGACCTACCAAGCTGCCTATGACAGTGCCAAAGGCGATCTGGCCAAAGCCCAGGCTGCGGCAGAAATCGCGCGTCTGACGGTCAACCGTTACAAGCCTTTACTGGGTACTAGCTACATCAGTAAGCAAGACTTCGATAACGCCAACTCCACCCTGCTGCAGGCTAACGCTTCCGTGGTCGCTGCCAAGGCCGCAGTGGAAACCGCACGTATCAACCTGGCTTACACCAAAGTGACTTCGCCAATCTCTGGTCGTATTGGCCTTTCATCGGTAACCGAAGGGGCACTGGTGACTTCCGGTCAGGCCAATGCACTGGCTACCGTGCAGCAACTGGATCCGATGTATGTCGACGTGACCCAGTCAAGCAACGATTATCTGCGCCTGAAACAGGAATTGGCTAACGGCACCCTGAAACAGGAAAACGGCAAAGCCAAAGTGAAGCTGCTGCTGGAAAACGGCCAGGAATATGCGCAAGAAGGCTCGTTGGAATTCTCCGACGTGACCGTTGATGAAACCACCGGTTCCATCACTATTCGTGCCATTTTCCCTAACCCGAACGATGCCTTGCTGCCAGGTATGTTCGTGCGCGCCCGTCTGGACGAAGGCGTGCGTACCGATGCCTTGCTGGTTCCGCAACAGGGCGTCACCCGTAACCCGCGTGGCGAAGCTACCGCGATGGTTGTAGGTGCGGACGATAAAGTGGAAGTGCGTACGCTGACCGCCGCGCAGGCAATTGGTGACAAATGGTTGGTGACGGCTGGTTTGAAACCGGGCGATCGCGTCATTGTTTCCGGCCTGCAGAAAATCAGACCTGGCGTTCAGGTGAAAGCGCAAGAAGCTGATAGCAAGCCACAGACTGCGTCTGAACCCGAGAAGAAGTCATAAAAAGGAGCCGGTAATACATGGCTAAGTTCTTTATAGATCGCCCCATATTTGCATGGGTAATCGCCATCATCATCATGTTGGCGGGCATCTTGTCGATCATGAAGCTGCCTATTGCGCAATATCCGACCATTGCGCCACCAGCAGTCACGATCTCCGCCAACTACCCGGGCGCTGACGCCAAAACGGTGCAGGATACCGTGACGCAGGTTATCGAACAGAATATGAACGGTATCGATAACCTGCTGTACATGTCCTCCAACAGTGACTCGTCCGGTAACGTCCAGATTACGTTGACCTTCAACTCTGGTACCGATCCTGATATCGCTCAGGTGCAGGTACAGAACAAGCTGCAGCTGGCAATGCCGCTGCTGCCGCAAGAAGTGCAGCAACAGGGCGTCAGCGTTGAGAAATCAAGCAGCAGCTTCCTGATGGTCGCGGGCTTTATTTCCGAAGACGGTAGCATGACGCAAGAGGATATCGCGGACTATGTAGGTTCCAACATCAAGGATCCTATCAGCCGTACCTCTGGTGTGGGTGACGTTCAACTGTTCGGTTCCCAGTACGCAATGCGTATCTGGCTTGATCCCAACAAACTGAACAACTTCCAACTGACCCCGGGCGATGTTATCGCTGCGATCAAGGTTCAGAACAACCAGGTAGCTGCAGGCCAGCTCGGTGGTACTCCACCGGTGAAAGGCCAACAGCTGAACGCCTCGATCATCGCGCAAACCCGCCTGACCTCGCCGGAGGAATTCAGCAAGATCCAGCTGAAAGTCAATCCGGACGGCTCGCAGGTACGCCTGAGTGATGTGGCCAAGGTTGAACTGGGCGGTGAGAGCTACAACGTCATTGCCCGTTATAACGGTAAGCCTGCTGCCGGTATCGGTATCAAGCTGGCAACCGGTGCCAACGCCCTGAACACAGCGTCAGAAGTCAAGGCAGAACTGGCCAAACTGGAACCGTTCTTCCCTGCAAGTCTGAAAGTTGTTTACCCTTATGACACCACACCGTTCGTTAAGATTTCCATTAACGAAGTGGTAAAAACCCTGATTGAAGCGATCATCCTGGTATTCCTGGTGATGTATCTGTTCTTGCAGAACTTCCGCGCTACGCTGATCCCGACGATCGCCGTGCCGGTAGTATTGCTGGGGACGTTCGCCATCCTGGCTGCGTTCGGCTTCTCGATAAATACCCTGACGATGTTCGGCATGGTACTGGCGATAGGCCTGCTGGTGGATGACGCCATCGTGGTGGTAGAAAACGTCGAGCGTGTCATGGCTGAAGAAGGCCTGCCGCCAAAAGAAGCCACCAAGAAATCGATGGAACAGATCCAGGGCGCGTTGGTGGGTATCGCCATGGTGCTGTCAGCGGTATTTATCCCGATGGCCTTCTTCGGTGGGTCAACCGGGGCAATCTATCGCCAGTTCTCGATTACCATCGTTTCCGCCATGGTGCTGTCGGTATTGGTCGCGTTGATCCTGACGCCTGCGCTGTGTGCCACCATGCTCAAACCGATCCCGAAAGGCGATCACGGCATCAAGACTGGCTTCTTCGGCTGGTTCAACCGCCTGTTTGAAAAGAGCACCCATCACTATACCGATAGCGTAGCGAACATTCTGCGTAGCACTGGGCGTTATCTGGTGATCTACCTGCTGATCGTGGTCGGCATGGCGTTTCTGTTCCTGCGCCTACCTTCCTCGTTCCTGCCGGATGAAGACCAGGGCATCCTGCTGACCATGGTACAAATGCCAGCGGGTGCCACTCAGGAACGTACCCAGAAAGTTCTGGACGAAGTTAACCGCTACTACCACGAGAAAGAAGGCAATAACATTAACTCGGTGTTCACCGTTAACGGCTTCGGCTTCAGCGGCCAGGGTCAGAATACCGGTTTGGCGTTTGTCAGCCTGAAAGACTGGTCTGAGCGTAAAGGTGAAGAGAACAAGGTGCCGGCTATTGCAGCCCGTGCAATGGGAGCTTTCTCGCAGATTAAAGACGGTTTGGTATTTGCCTTTAACCTGCCAGCGATTGTGGAACTGGGGACGGCGACCGGCTTCGACTTCCAGTTGATCGATCAGGCTAACCTGGGTCACGAAAAACTGACAGCAGCACGTAACCAGCTGTTGGGCATGGCGGCAGAACATCCAGACATGCTGGTCGGAATGCGTCCAAACGGTCTGGAAGACACGCCTCAGTTCAAACTGATCATCGATCAGGAAAAAGCACAGACACTGGGCGTTTCCCTGAGCGATATTAATACCACTCTCGGCACCGCACTGGGCGGCTCGTATGTGAACGACTTTATCGACCGCGGTCGTGTGAAGAAAGTGTACGTGCAGGCTGAAGCTCCGTTCCGTATGTTGCCGGATGATATTAATAACTGGTATGTGCGTGGTAGCACCGGACAGATGGTTCCGTTCTCCGCCTTCGCCACGGCGAAATGGGAATACGGTTCACCGCGTCTGGAACGTTACAACGGTCTGCCATCAATGGAAATCCTCGGCCAGGCTGCACCGGGTAAGAGTACCGGTGAAGCGATGGACATGATGGAACAGCTGGCGGCGAAACTGCCAAACGGCGTCGGCTATGACTGGACCGGTATGTCCTATCAGGAACGTCTATCCGGTAACCAGGCACCGTCACTGTACGCCATCTCTCTGATTGTGGTGTTCCTGTGTCTGGCTGCTCTGTATGAGAGCTGGTCGATTCCGTTCTCCGTTATGCTGGTTGTGCCTCTGGGCGTCATCGGTGCCCTGTTGGCCGCGACCATGCGCGGGCTGGAAAATGACGTTTACTTCCAGGTAGGCCTGTTGACAACTATTGGGTTGTCGGCGAAGAACGCGATATTGATCGTGGAGTTCGCCAAGGACCTGATGGATAAAGAAGGTAAAGGGCTGGTCGAATCAACCTTGGAAGCGGTGCGTATGCGTCTGCGTCCAATCCTGATGACGTCACTGGCCTTTATCCTCGGGGTTATGCCGCTGGTTATCAGCAGCGGCGCAGGCTCCGGCGCTCAGAACGCAGTAGGTACCGGCGTAATGGGCGGGATGGTGACGGCTACCGTCTTGGCTATCTTCTTTGTACCGGTGTTCTTCGTGGTGGTTCGCCGCCGCTTCAGCAAAAAGACTGAAGATCTGGAACACGCTCATCCGGTTAAGCATCACTGATGCTTTCCTGCTGAAAACCAAGGCCGCGCAAGCGGCCTTTTTTATGTCTGCTATTTAGCCAATAAGCCCAACGCTGATTAACGCTATTTTGGGGGTTGATCCCGACCCCAGAGAGGTGCATAATTATTGTTATAGTATAACATAACATTTGAGGCCATCATGAAAACAGGCATCCATCCAGACTACCGCACCGTGGTATTTCACGATCTCAGCGCCGATACCTTCTTCAAGGTGGGGTCGACCATCAAAACCGATCGCACTATCGAGCTTGAGGGTAAAAGTTGGCCCTACGTCACCATAGATGTCTCTTCCGCTTCGCATCCGTACTACACCGGCAAGCAGAAAGAGTTCTCAAAAGAAGGCAGCACCGCGCGCTTCCAGCAGCGGTTTGGCCATTTGGTTAACAGCAGAAAATAATCGGGATTGATGATGCAAGTATTGAGTTCACTGCGTTCGGCGAAGGGTCGCCATCCGGATTGCAAAGTTGTGCGCCGTCATGGTCGCGTCTTTGTGATTTGTAAGTCCAACCCGCGTTATAAAGCGGTACAGGGACGTAAGAAGAAGCGTTAAGCCAAAGTGTCATTGGTAGCCAAAGCCCCGTTGCTGCTCAACGGGGCTTTTTTATTGGCAAATGCCACTGCAAAGGGAAAACCCCACCGCACACGGTGGGGATTAAACTTACTTCATGCTGCCAACAATGGCCTCGACGTTGTGTTTGAATGCCTGCACATAGCTGGCTGCCGGGCCTTGTGGTTTGGATAGTGCTTCAGGATACAACTCACCTCCCGCTTTCGCCCCTGTTGCCGCCGCGATCTGCTTCACCAAGCGCGGATCCGTTTGGTTCTCAATAAAGTAGGCATTGACCTTTTCCTGCCTGATCTGCTTGATCAGCCCGGCCACATCGCTGGCACTGGCTTCAGCCTCGGTAGAAAAGCCGACTGGGGCAAGGAAGGTGACGCCGTACTCTTGGCCAAAATAACCGAAAGCATCATGGCTGGTCAGCACCTTGCGTTTTTGCTGGGGCACCACCGCGAACTGTGCTTTGGCCCAACCATCGAGCTGCCGAAGTTGTTGAATATATTCACCACCACGTTGGCGGAAATAGGCGGCGTCTTCAGGATCTGCAGCAACCAGCGCATTCATCACGTTGACCGCATACTGCACGCCATTGTTCATACTGTTCCAGGCGTGTGGATCGGTGACCTGTTTGCCCTCTTCTTCCATGCTGCGCGACGCGATCCCTCTGGATGCGGTGATCACCGGCCCCTGATAACCTGAAGCCTTCACCAACCGATCGATCCAACCTTCAAGCCCCAATCCGCTGACAAACACCACATCGGCCTGCGCCAACTGCTTGCTGTCTTGCGGCGATGGCTCAAAACTGTGCGGATCGCCATCCGGGCCAACCAGCGTGCTGACCTTCACATGTTCACCTCCCACCTGTTTGACGATATCGCCAAGAATAGAAAAACTGGCCACGGCCTCAACGGTTTTCGCCTGCGCTAAGGGGCTGGCGAGCAGAGCAGCTGCCACCAGCGTTATGGGTAAAGATTTCATGTTTTCTCCTTGCAGATAGCACTTCTCAATGACGCGCACGGCGCAACATCCCGCCACGCGTCCCAAACAAAATCGACATTAAAAACATCACGCTGGCGCTGAGGACAATTGCCGGGCCTGCGGGTAATGAGGCGTAGTAGGACCATTCCAGACCAACCAGGCTGGCGAGCAGCCCAATTCCGATAGCCACGGCTAATGTCTGCGGCAAATCTCGTGCCCAGAACCGGGCGCAGGTCGCCGGTAGCATCATCAGCCCCACCGACATTAGGGTGCCAAGGATTTGAAAACCGGCCACCAGATTAATCACCACCAAGGCGAGAAAAAGCCCGTGGATCCACGCCAGTAAACCTGGCGAACTTACGCGTAAAAAAGTGCTGTCAAAGGATTCAATCACCAGAGCCCGATACAGCATGGCCAGCATCATCAGCGAAATACTGGTGATAATGCCGACCATAACCAGCGCCTGCGCATCCACCGCCAGGATCGAGCCAAACAATACGTGCAGCAGATCAACGCTAGATCCGCGTAAAGAGACCAGCGTGACGCCCAACGCCAGCGATCCCAGATAAAAACCTGCAAAGCTGGCATCCTCTTTTAACGGGGTTTTGCGGCTCACCAACCCGGACAGCATGGCTACAGCCAACCCGGCAATAAATCCCCCTACGCCCATGGCTACCAGCGACATGCCGGAAATCAGATAGCCGATTGCTGCACCGGGTAATACCGCATGAGAAAGCGCATCGCCCACCAGGCTCATCCGGCGCAGCAATAAAAACACTCCTAGTGGTGCGGCACCCAGCGATATTGCCAGGCAGGCTACCAATGCCCGGCGCATAAACCCGAAAGAGACAAAAGGATCGAGCAGCAGATGGAGTAGCGTCATTACGCGGCCCCCCTCTGATTAGCCGCCTTCAAATAATGCGCCAACACTAGTTCGGCGTTATCCCAATGGCAGCATTCGGGGGTGAGCAACAGCGCTTCGGGGAAATGATTGGCTACGGTAGACATATCGTGCAATACGGCAATCACCGTTCTTCCCTCCCGGTGTAACTGCGCAATCACCCGCAACAGCAGCTGAGTGGTTGCCGTATCGATGCCGGTGAAGGGCTCATCCAGTAAAATCAGTGGCGCTTGCTGGACCAACAAACGGGCAAATAGGACGCGTTGCAGCTGCCCACCAGATAGCTCCCCCACCGCCTCACGGGCCATTGAACTCATGCCGACGGTGTCTAAGGCACCGGCAATATGCTGCCTGGAGCATTTATTCATACCGCCAAACAGGCCGCTTTGCGGCCAGCAGCCCATGGCGACCAGATCCTGAACCAGAATAGGAAATTGACGATCCAGCTCCGCCAGTTGTGGCAAATAAGCCATTGCCGGAGCCTTCCCGCCCGCAAAATTTAGCTTGCCACCCAACAGCGGGTGCAACCCGGCCAACGACTTCAATAACGTAGATTTACCGGCGCCGTTAACGCCGATCACCGCCGTTAATGAACCGGCGATAAAATGACCGCATAACGGTGGAAACAGAGGAGTGTGGTCATAACCCACGATGGCATTTTGCAGCGTCATCATGGCAGTGCCACCGCCCACGCAATGGCTAGCCATAGCAGGATCAGCAACAGAGTAACGGCACCGCAGCGCAAAACCGCGGCTGAGGTAAACAGGGTTACGGGAAGGAAAGGCAGCATGATTATCGCCAAAAAGATCACTAAAATGTAATAATATAACATCACACAAACTGGAAATTCTCAAGTCAATCAAGTGCGAATAATGCAACGGAACGTAACATCTCCAGGCTGTCGAACCGATGATGCTGGATGGGCGGCAGAACTATCGAACGGTAAAAATCTCAAAGCTGGGTAAAAAAGCGTTATTCAGTGAAAAGTTTGCCCATCAAGGCTGGAAAAGGAGTAAGATAGAGGCATAGAATATGATACAACCAGATATCCAAATGCTAGTGACGCTAAGCCGTTGTCCCGAAGTAGACACACTTTCTGTGAAACAATTAAGAAAAGTGGTCGGTAATCAATTATCTGACTTGGTACCGGCGCTCACCAGTGGGCTAAGCTTTTACTCCGAGAATGCACGCTATGTGGAAGGCTCATTAGAAATCATTGAGATTAACTGCATCAGTAATAGCGAGTATTCAATGAGTTACCGCTATCAGTGGTCGATTTTTAACGGATGCCTGGATATCAGTGGTGACGAATACATAAATGATTCTGTCACTTTTACCCTGACGGAAAAGGGTTTGGTGTTTGAGGTTATCGACAACTCACGGCCATCAACCGCTGACGAATTGTAAGTTTCGGTAATAGTAACAAGCTAGATGGCAAAAAATGATTTATATTTAATATGCTGAAAGTTTATTAAGCCTGAGCTACGCTTTACAGCATATGATGTTAAGTCAATGTACTCACAGAGTGTTATCAACACCGAAATTAAGACTGACGGGGGATGATATGGATGAGTATTCGCCTAAAAGGCACGATATTGCTCAACTCAAATTCTTATGTGAAAATTTGTACGACGAAGGCATCGCCACCTTGGGTGACAGTCATCACGGCTGGGTAAACGATCCAACGTCTGCCGTCAATCTGCAGCTTAATGAGCTGATCGAACACTGTCTCTTATACACATCTAAAAGGGGGGGGGGGGGGGGGGGGGGGGGGGGGGGGGGGGGGGGGGGGGGGGGGGGGG
>NZ_JAELTL010000054.1:0-37894 GCF_016428815.1 Serratia sp. ASV30
GTACATTACTGACCTATTGCTCCTATCTCCTTCGTTAATTTGGTCGACGAAAGTGATTTTGGAACGTGTCAATCATAGTCATGAGGGCAAAAAACGGTTAATACTGCAATGAATATTGGTGATCCGCTTCAAAAATTTAATTTAATATTTATTAAAATCAAACAAATAAAAATAAACATTGGTAACTATTACGTTTTTCATCAATTTTGTGGCACTGGATTAATTAAGGACAAATAACAACCACCTAATGATGGAACGATCCAAATTTTACGCTTGAAGAGAAATCGAGATAGCGAAGCGCCCAAGCCGGTGTTAGCATCAAAACAGGCGGCTCAAAGCGGTGGGAAAATGGCAACTATCAAGGATATAGCGAAGCTGGCGGGGGTATCACACGGCACCGCTTCCAACGTGCTCAACGGGCGCGGCAATGTCAGCGTTGAAAAGATCGAGGCGGTCAAACAGGCTGCCCAGCAAATGGGTTATCAGATCAATGCCCAGGCGCAGTCGCTACGCGCCAGCAAAAGCAGTGGCGTTGCGCTGATCCTGCCCGATATCAACAGCGAGCAGTATCACCAGCTCTACCGTGGGCTTCAGCAATCATTACGATCTTCTTTCCCGGGCGATCTGGATTTGTACGTCACTAACGATCTGCCCTCTGCCGAAAGAGATATCTTGCAGACGCTGGCCGCAAAATCCTACCAAACCATCGTTACGGTCTCCTGCCTTGCCGACAGCGAAAGCTATTATCAGACGCTCCGGCTGCCAGCGGAGCAGATCCTGTTTGTCTATCGCCATCCAGCGCAGGCCAAGGTCACATTCAACCTGAACTTTTGCCAGGCGGGCCAGGCCATTGCCAGCGAGATCGCCCGCGAACAACCCACGCACGTTGGCGTGCTTTGTGAGCCCCTCGCTTATACCAACGGCCAGTGTTTTGTCGAGGCATTGAAAGATACGCTGGCACAGTTAAGCCCATCGACCCAGTTAACGGTCGTTCCGTCACCGGCCAGTGAATGTCACACCGCCGCTTTTGCTTTTTTTGCTGGCCAGCCGCCACAGGTACTTATTGCTCAAGACAGTGAAAAAGCCCGTTGCCTGACGCAGGCGGCCTATCTGGGTAGCGCAGCCCCCTGCCCGCCGATCTGGCAACTCAGCGATAACGAACCCGCCGTGGTAGCCAATCAGTACCACTATCAGATGGATTACGCCCGGCTGGGCCTGGAAATTGCCCGATATATCTGCGGATTGGCAACACTGGCCGATGAGCAGATACTGGATAGCCGTGGCTTTGCTCTGGACGTTCAACCCATGCCCGCCGTTTCTGAGCAGGGTGAAACGCTGAACATGCTGATCTTGCCTACCCCCTCGACCGATGCGCTGAAGAAGCTGTTGCCGCATTTCTATCGCCAGACCGGTATCAAGGTGAATCTCGCGGTTTATCCTTACGATGAAGTGTTTGAGATCCTCTCGAATCTGCATCTGCATCCTTATTACGATTTGCTGCGTATCGATATGGCCTGCCTCCCCTGGTTTGCGGAAAAGGCCCTCACGCCGTTGACAGAGATCGCGCCAGCACTACCAGAACTGCTGGAAAACTTCTCGGCAGAGGTTGGCCATCATTTCAGCCAGATTGACGGCAAAGCCTATGCGTTGCCGTTTGATGCCAGCACCCAGTTGCTGTTCTATCGCCGAGATCTGTTCGAAGACCCCACGGTCAAACGCATGTTCTATGAGAAATCGGGCAAAGAGCTGAAGATCCCGACCAGTTTCGCCGAGTTTGATGACATTACGGCCTTTTTCACGGCGACTCATCAATCCGGCAACCCGCAACGTCCGATAGGTTCATCAACGACTCTCGGGAGTTCCGGGTTAATTGCTACCGAATATCTACTGCGCTATTACGCGTTAGGTGGGCGGCTAGTGCACCAAGACAAACCGGTGCAACTGGAGGCAACCTTGGCCATCGAAGCGTTGCGGCAATATCAGCAACAGCTTACCGTCACCACCAATCTCAACAGTGAATGGTGGAATGCTGCGGTGGCCCAGTTTGAGCAAGGCCAGTTGGCGATGCTGATCATGTATATGAATCTGTTCAACGACGTCGCCCACAGCCCTCTATCACCGGCGATTGGTTACGCGCCAGTTCCTGGCAACATGCCGCAGATGGGCGGTGGCTCGTTAGGCATGTCTCGTTTCAGTAATAAGAAGGCGCAGGTAGAGCAGTTCTTCCGTTGGCTGTATTCGGCTGAAATTACCGAGCATCTGGTGCTCTTGGGCGGTAACAGCGCCCACCGCAGCATCTATCAGAACCAACGCATTCTGCATCTCTATCCGTGGTTTAACCTGTTGCGAGATAATCCTAGTATCGGCATTCGTGAATCTCGGGGTTTACAGGGCGAGTTGTTTAACCTGCGCCATGCGGAGATCATTATCGGCCAGGGCGTGACCAACGTCGTGAACAAGATAATGGATCCGCAGCAAGCTATTGATTACATCAACCAGCGCCTGCTCAGCGAAGCCCATGCTTAAGGCATAAAAAAACCGGGAAGCCACAGCAACCCGGTTTTATTAACTTAATAAGTTCTTAGTTTACTTACGACGCCAGCTAGTCCCTTGCGGGCCATCTTCCAGCACGATATTCATCTCGTTCAACCGATCGCGAGCGGCATCTGCCAGCGCCCAGTCTTTGGCGGCACGTGCGTCGTTACGCTGTTTGATCAACGCTTCAATCTCTGCCACTTCCGAGTCGTCCGCTTGCGCACCACCTTGCAGGAACTGTTCTGGCTCCTGTTGCAGCAGGCCCAATACCTTGGCCAGTTTACGCAGCTCTGCCGCCAACCCATTCGCCGCCGCTATGTCTTCGCTCTTCAGACGGTTTACTTCACGCGCTAAATCGAACAACGCGGAATAGGCTTCTGGGGTGTTGAAGTCGTCGTCCATAGCTTCACGGAAGCGCGCTTCAAACACTTCACCGCCAGCAGGTTGCGCATTGGCATCGGTGCCACGCAGTGCGGTGTACAAACGTTCCAGCGAGGCGCGCGCCTGCTTGAGGTTATCTTCGCTGTAGTTCAGTTGGCTACGGTAGTGGCCAGACATCAGGAAGTAACGCACGGTTTCGGCGTCGTAGTAGCCCAGCACGTCGCGGATGGTAAAGAAGTTGTTCAATGACTTGGACATCTTCTCTCTGTCGATCATCACCATCCCGGAGTGCATCCAGTAGTTGACGTACGGACCATCATGCGCACAGCTGGATTGGGCAATCTCGTTCTCGTGGTGCGGGAACATCAGATCTGAACCACCGCCGTGAATGTCAAAATGGGTGCCTAGCTGTTTGCAGTTCATGGCCGAGCATTCGATATGCCAGCCTGGGCGGCCTGGGCCCCACGGCGATTCCCAGCTTGGTTCGCCCGGCTTGGACATCTTCCACAGCACGAAATCCATCGGGTTGCGTTTCACGTCGTCGATTTCCACACGTGCACCGGCTTGCAACTGCTCCAGATCCTGGCGGGACAGCAGGCCGTATTGCGGATCGCTATCGATGGAGAACATCACGTCGCCGTTGCTGGCCACATAGGCATGATCGCGCGCCAACAGGCGTTGGGTGATCTCGATGATTTCTTCGATATGGTGGGTGGCACGCGGCTCTTGATCCGGGCGTTCGATCAGTAGCGAATCGAAATCGGCGTGCATCTCTGCCAGCATACGCGTGGTCAGTTGATCGCAGGTTTCGCCGTTTTCTGCCGCGCGGCGGATGATTTTATCATCCACGTCGGTCACGTTACGCACGTAGTTCAGCGAATAGCCGAGGTAACGCAGGTAGCGCGCTACCACGTCAAAAGCAACAAAGGTACGCCCGTGGCCGATATGACACAGGTCATAAATGGTTACCCCGCACACGTACATACCGACTTTACCGGCATGAATGGGCTTAAATTCCTCTTTTTGACGACTCAGGGTATTAAATATCTTTAGCATCAGGGCTGTCCGTGGTGTGCGTGATAACAAACATATCCGCATATTGAAACCCGAAGGCTGCTCTATTGCAAGGTCAAGCCCAAGGATTGCTGAATTGATCGGCAGAAAATTGCGTGAGATCGGAATTAACCCAATCCAGACTAAGATAACAACACGTGTATTTCTGCCCGGAACTGCCACCCTAGCCACTGCTGACTGATTAATTGAGATATGTTATAAAGTCGGTCTGATTGCTCACACGCCTTCCTATGTGACAGCTCATTTCATCTTGCTAGGACTAAAACTATGGTTACTTTCCACACCAATCACGGCGATATCGTTATCAAGACCTTTGCTGACAAGGCACCGGTTACCGTTGAAAACTTCCTGAACTACTGCCGTGAAGGCTTCTACAACAACACCATCTTCCACCGTGTCATCAACGGCTTTATGGTTCAGGGCGGTGGTTTTGAACCTGGTATGCATCAGAAAGACACCAAAGCAACCATCAAGAACGAAGCTAACAACGGCCTGAAAAACACCCGTGGCACCCTGGCAATGGCTCGTACCAACGATCCACACTCTGCCACCGCCCAGTTCTTCATCAACGTGGTGGATAACGACTTCCTGAACTTCCGTGCTGAAAACTCCCAGGGTTGGGGTTACTGCGTATTTGCCGAAGTGGCAGAAGGTATGGACGTGGTCGAGAAGATCAAAGCGGTAAAAACTGGCCGCAGCGGCATGCACCAGGATGTACCGGTTGAAGATGTCGTGATCACCAGCGTTACCGTCAGCGAGTAATCGCGGCTGCATGAGCACGCTGTTCATCGCAGACCTGCATCTATGCGCACAGGAACCGGCAATTACTGCCGGTTTTCTGCGTTTTTTGCAGCGAGAAGCCGTTCACGCCGACGCATTATACATTCTGGGCGATCTGTTCGAAGCCTGGATTGGTGATGATGACCCCGAGCCGTTGCATAGCGAAATTGCCGGCGCACTCAAGACGTTGCACCAGGCTGGAGTCCCCTGTTACTTCATTCACGGCAACCGCGATTTCCTGTTGGGTAAGCGCTTTGCCAAGCAGAGCGGTATGATCCTGCTACCTGAAGAGCAGGTCGTTGAGCTGTATGGCCGCAAGATCCTGATCCTGCATGGCGATACCCTATGCACCGACGATCAGGCCTATCAAGAATTCCGCAAGAAAGTTCATAACACCTGGATCCAACGTGCTTTTCTCGCGCTCCCTCTGCGCTGGCGCTTGAAGATCGCCGCTAAAATGCGTGCGCGCAGCCAACAAAGCAACCAATACAAATCCACCGCGATTATGGACGTCAACCCGCAGGCCGTTGAGCAGGCCATGTTGCGCCACAACGTCCACTGGATGATCCACGGCCACACCCATCGCCCGGCAATCCATCCGCTGGCATTACCAAACGGAGAAGCCCATCGCGCGGTGTTGGGAGCCTGGCATACACAAGGCTCAATGATTAAAGTCACGGCAGATGCCGTCGAACTGATCGAGTTCCCCTTCTAGGCCGTTTTCACGCTTTTGATGGCAAAAACCGTCGACGCAACCGTTTTCCTCGCCCTGTACCCATGGTATGCTCTACGCCCTCATACGGCCTGCCAGCCGACGTTTGTCCACATCACAGGAGCCATGCACTCATGGGAGCCACCGCTACTTCAGCCGCCAACGCTGGGGTTAAAATCGCAATCGTAATGGGTTCAAAAAGTGACTGGGCCACAATGCAGTCCGCGGCCGAAGTTCTGACCACGCTGGATGTCCCGTTCCATGTCGAAGTTGTCTCCGCCCACCGCACGCCGGATAAGCTGTTCAGCTTTGCCGAACATGCCAAGGCCATGGGTTTTGACGTGATCATCGCCGGTGCCGGTGGTGCTGCGCATCTGCCAGGCATGTTGGCGGCCAAAACGCTGGTTCCGGTGCTGGGTGTGCCGGTACAAAGCGCCGCATTGAGCGGTGTCGATAGCCTGTATTCCATTGTGCAAATGCCACGTGGCATTCCGGTGGGTACGCTCGCCATCGGCAAAGCCGGTGCGGCCAACGCCGGGTTGCTGGCAGCACAAATTCTGGCGCTGCACGATGCCGGGCTGGCACAGCGGTTGGCGCAGTGGCGTCAGGCGCAGACCGACGAGGTGCTGAACCACCCGGACCCACGGGAGGACGCATGAAGCCGGTTTGCGTACTGGGTAACGGCCAGTTAGGACGTATGCTGCGTCAGGCCGGTGAACCACTGGGAATTGCGGTTTATCCCGTCGGCCTGGATGCCGAGCCGGAAGCGGTGCCCTATCAAAATGCGGTGATCACCGCAGAGATCGAACGCTGGCCAGAAACCGCCCTGACCCGCGAATTGGCGACGCACAATAACTTCGTCAACCGCGATATCTTCCCGCGTTTGGCCGATCGCCTGACACAGAAACAACTGCTCGATCAACTTCATCTTGCCACCGCCCCTTGGCAATTGCTGGCAAATGCTGGCGAATGGCCGCAGGTGTTTGCCACCTTGGGTGAGTTGGCGATCGTTAAACGCCGCGTGGGTGGTTATGACGGCCGTGGCCAGTGGCGTTTGCGCCCGGGCCAAGAGGCGGAGTTACCGGCGGATAACTATGGCGAATGCATCGTTGAGCAGGGGATTAATTTCTCTGGCGAAGTGTCGTTGGTGGGCGCTCGTGGTCACGATGGCCAGTCGGTATTCTATCCGCTGACTCACAACCTGCACGAAGAAGGCATTCTGCGTACTAGCGTAGCGCTGCCACAGCCCAATCCGGCGTTGCAGCAGCAGGCCGAGCAGATGTTGGCTGCGATCCTCGATGAGTTGAACTACGTAGGCGTGATGGCGATGGAGTGCTTTATCGTCGGCGACAGCCTGCTGATCAACGAGTTGGCTCCGCGTGTCCACAACAGTGGCCACTGGACGCAGAACGGCGCTTCCATCAGCCAGTTTGAGCTGCATTTGCGTGCCATCCTGGGGCTGCCGCTGCCTAAGCCGGTGGTGAATACGCCTTCGGTGATGGTCAACCTGATCGGCACGGCGGTGAATCAGCAATGGCTGGGCCTGCCGCTGGTGCATTTGCACTGGTATGAGAAAGAGGTGCGTGAGGGGCGTAAAGTGGGTCACCTGAATCTCAACGATCCCGACGCAGCTTCTTTGCAACAGGCGTTGCAGGCATTAGCGCCGCTGCTGCCAGCCGAGTACCAAAGTGGCTTAGCCTGGGCGCAGCAAAAGCTGGGGTGATCTTGTGGGGTGATAGGCATTTAATCTCGGTGTATTCCCCTCACCCTAACCCTCTCCCAAAGGGAGAGGGGACTTACCGTGCCACAAATTAACTACGGTATTCATCCTTTACATCAATCCGTTAAAGACTAACGCCTTCACCTGATAGCAACCCCGTACGGCTCCCAAAGAGGACTTACCGTGTCACAAATTAACCATGGTATTCATCCTTTACATCAATCCGTTAAAGACTAACGCCTTCACCTGATAGCAACCCCGTACGGCCCCCTCTCCCTGTGGGAGAGGGTTGGGGTGAGGGGTAATTAACCTTGCTCTACCACCGCTACAGCCAGTAAAAAATTAACCTTCATAGCTGCGGAACAGCGCCCTGCCGCGCAGCAGGCGTACACCAAGCCAGCCACCACACAGCGAGAGCAGCAAGGCACTCAGCAACGGTAACGCCCACCACAGCACCGGCGTAGGTGCCCACGGGAAGTCGAACACCTTGGTTTGCAACAGCCACAGTGCCGCTTCTGCCCCCACCGCCGCCGCGATGCCGGCCACCAGCCCCAGCAACGCAAACTCGCACCACAGCGTACCGCGCAACAGGCGTTTGCCGGCGCCTAGCGTGCGGTAAACCACCAGTTCCTGCCTACGCTGCCGCATCCCTACCTGTACCTGTGCCAGTAACAGCAGACCGCCGCAGATCACCACCAGCACCACCATCACCTCCAGCGCCCTGCTCACCTGCTGCAACACGCCGCCGACCTGCTTGAGGATCGAACCGATATCCAGCAGGCTCAGCGTTGGGAACTGGCGGTTAAGCTGGGTTAGCACCTTGCCGTCGCCGTCATAGCGGAAGCTGGTCAGCCAGGTTTGTGGCTGGCCGTCCAATGCACCCGGCGGGAAGATAAAGTAAAAGTTCGGCTTCAGACTTTCCCAATCTACCTGCCGCAGGCTGGTGACTTTGGCGCTGAACGATTGGGTATCGCCGCTGAACGTCAAGGTATCACCCAGTTGGATCTTGAGCCTGCCGGCGATCCCTTCATCCATTGAGACCTCGCCGGTTTTCGGCGGCCAGGTACCTGCCGTCAGCGGGTTATGATCCGGCAGCTCGCTTTGCCAGGTCAGATTCAGCTCACGGTTCACCGCCTCGCCACCGGGATCGTCTTCATGCACCCGCTCCGTCGCCACCTGCTGGTTAATTTCCGACAGGCGCACACGTACGATGGGATAGAAGGTTTCCTCATGCAGTTGATGCTGTTGCAAGAAGGCTTTCACCTGAGGAACCTGTGCCGTGGTCATATTCAGCAGGAAATAGTTCGGGCTGTCTGGCGGTAACTGCTGTTGCCAACGATCGAGCAGATCGCCACGCAAGACCAGCAACAGAGCCAACAACATAAACGACAGCGAGAATGCCGCTAGCTGGCTGATCGTCACCCAAGGCTGATGCAACAGGCGATTCACCGCCAACCGCAGCGCCAGATTTTTCAGCGTGATGCGCCGCAGCAGCAACAGGCTGCCCCAGCCAATTCCCCCTAGCAGCAAGGCCAGCACCACCATACCGGCCAGAATGGCCCACAGTAGCGTACTTGCCCCCATCAATACCGTCAGTAGCCCGACCACAATCACCGCAGTGGCTGGCAGGAAGTAACGCAGCGGCCAGACGTTGGCTACCACATCCCGGCGCAGTACGCGCAGCGGCTGAGTCGCCAGCAGTTGCCGGTACGGGCGCAGCCCAACCAGCAGCGAAATCATGACCAGAGCCCCCATCGCCCAAAGCCACGGCCAGCCCCCGGCGGCGGGGAGTTCCCCCGGCAACACTGGTGCCAGCAAGCGGATCAGCACCGCTTCAAACCCGAGACCAATCACGCTACCGCATATTCCCGCCAGCAATAACACCGCCAGCCACTGGCCAATAATCAGCTTACTGAGCGCCTTTCTGCCAGCGCCCAGGGTTTTCAGCACCGCGATCAGATCATAACGGCTGCGGCAATAGTGGCTCATCGCCACCGCTACGGCGGCGATCGACAGCAGCAAGGTCAGCAGCGCCGAAAGCAGCAGGAACTGTTGGGAACGCTGTAGCGATTTGCCCAGTGCGCTGCCGGACTCCTCTAACCCATACCAGCGCTGATCGGGTTTGAGCTGCGGTTTGAGGCGTTCTTCATAACGTTGAATATCGGTTGGCGCACCGGCAAACATATAACGGTAGGTCAGGCGACTGCCCGGCTGTACCGCTCCGGTTTTATCCACATCTGCCAGGTTGATGATAATGCCAGGCGCAGTCTGGAACGGATTGAAGCCAGAATCCGGCTCCTGCACGATTTCACCGGCGATGCGTAACGTGGTATCCCCCACCTCCAGATTATCGCCGACCTTGATATCCAATAATGCCAACAGGCGCGGAGCCACCAACACGCTGCCCGGCACAGGTTTGAGATTGGCTGGCAGGGTTTCCAACTGCCCATACAGCGGGTAGGCCGCATCGGTAGCCTTGACGTTGGCCAGTAGTGGACGATCCCCGGCGTAGGTCATGGTGGTAAAAGAGAGCTGGCGGCTGACTTTCAGCCCCTGTTGTTGGGCATCGAGCAGCCAGCCTTCCGGCACCGGGCGCGCGGTACGCAATACCCGATCCCCGGCGATAAAGTCGCGGCTTTGCTGGCTCAGGCCTTTGTCCATGCGATCGCTGATGCTCCCCAGTGCCAACACGCAGGCGACCGACAGCGTCAGCGCCAGCCAGACGATCAGCAGCGAAGGCGAACGCCATTCACGCCAGAACCAACGCCAAATCATGCTTCCTCCCACAGCTTGCCTTCACGCAAGCGCAGCCGCCGCTGACAGCGTGCCGCCAGCGTCTCGTCATGGGTAACCAGGATCAGTGTGGTGGCGAAATCGCGGTTGAGGGAGAACAGCAGATCGGCAATGCGCTCACCGGTCTGGCGATCGAGGTTGCCGGTGGGTTCATCGGCGAACAGCACCCGTGGACGGCCACTGAACGCCCGTGCCAGCGCCACACGCTGTTGCTCCCCACCGGAAAGCTGTGCTGGCAAGTGGCTAAGACGCTTGCCTAACCCCAGTTGTTCCAGCAGTTGCACCGCTTGGTCCCGGCTTTGACGATCGTTTTCACCACGCAGCAGTGCGGGGAGTTGTACGTTTTCCAACGCGTTCAAGGTGGGGACCAGCATGAACGACTGGAACACAAAACCGACGTTTTTTGCCCGCAGCGCAGCGCGCCCTTCTTCATCCAGTGCGGTAAGCGATTCCCCCAGCAGGCTAACTTCTCCTTCGCTACCGTCGTCCAGCCCTGCAAGGATGCCCAACAAGGTCGATTTCCCCGAACCAGACTCGCCGATCAGCGCAATTGTCTGTGCGGGTTTGACAACCAGCTCGACTCCGGTAAGGATGGTAAGCTGATGCTCACCCTGACCAACGTGTTTACTAAGATGATGAACTTCAAGAACGTTTTCCGCTGGCATCTTCCCTTCCTTTTGCTGTTGGGATTATTCAGTTTACGTGCTGTCGCGGCCGATACCTTATTGATTTTAGGCGACAGTTTAAGTGCTGGCTATCGGTTGCCGGTAGCGCAAGCCTGGGCCACTCGCCTGGCCGATGAATGGCAGAAACAACCTGGCCACCCGACCGTGGTCAATGCCAGTATCAGCGGTGACACCGCCGCTCAGGGGCTGGCACGCTTGCCCGAGCTGTTGAAACAACATCAACCCCGCTGGGTGCTGATCGAACTGGGTGCCAACGATGGTCTGCGCGGCTTCCCGGCTGCGGATATTGAGCGCGATCTCAACCAGATTATTACGCTGGTTTTGCAGGCGGGGGCCAAACCGTTGCTGATGCAAATTCATATTCCGCCAAACTATGGCCGCCGCTACACCGAGGCCTTCGGTGAGATCTATCCGGCGTTGGCCAAGCAGTTCAACATTCCGCTGCTGCCGTTTTACATGGAACAGGTGGTGATCAAACCGGAATGGATGCAGGATGACGGTTTGCACCCCAATCAGGATGCCCAGCCGTTTATCGCCACCTGGATGGCGCAACAGCTGGAACCACTAGTTAAACATGAGTCTAACTGAATAGGGTTAGCTACTAGGTAAAGTTATGCAAAAAGCGGTATTGATAACCGGCTGTTCCAGCGGGATAGGATTGATTGCAGCGCAAGATCTGCGTAACCGTGGCTATCGCGTGCTGGCCGCCTGCCGTAAGCCGGAAGACGTGGAAAACATGCGCCAGCTTGGGCTGGAAGGCATTGAGCTGGATCTGGACGATAGCGCCAGCGTAGAACGCGCCGCCGCACAGGTGATCGAGCTGACCAACGGGCGGCTGTACGGTCTGTTCAACAATGCCGGTTTCGGCGTTTACGGCCCACTCAGCTCGGTTTCACGCCAACAGCTGGAACGGCAATTCTCCGCCAACCTGTTTGGCACCCACCAGCTCACCCAGTTGCTGCTGCCAGCCATGCTGCCGCACGGTGAAGGGCGCATTATTCAGACCAGTTCAGTGATGGGGTTAATCTCCAGCGCCGGGCGTGGGGCCTATGCCGCCAGTAAATTTGCGCTGGAAGCCTGGTCGGACGCGTTGCGTATGGAACTGCACGGCAGCGGCATTCAGGTCAGTCTGATCGAACCAGGCCCGCTGACGACCCATTTCACCCAGAACGTCAATCAGGCGCAGAGCGATAAACCGGTGCACAACCCGAGTATTGCCAAGCGTTTGACGCTGCCCGCCGAAGCGGTGTTACCGAAGCTGCGCCATGCGCTGGAAAGCCCCAAAGCCAAGCTGCGCTACCCGGTCACCCTGCTGGCGCATACCATGAGCATCCTGCGCCGCCTGTTGCCAGGCCGCGCGCTGGACTGGTTATTGCGCAGTAATGGTTAAGCAAACGGGGGCTAAGGGTTGAAGCGCGCCGCTTTGCCCCCATCTAGAATAGATTGGCTCCGCAAGATCAGATTAGAGAGAAACCATGCTAGCTCAAGCCGTTGTTGATATTAACGAAACTAACCTGCACCAAACGCTGGAACAGTCCATGTCCCAGCCGGTGCTGTTCTACTTCTGGTCGGATCGCAGCCAGCACTGTCTGCAACTCACCCCGATACTGGATAAACTGGCGGCGGAATACGCAGGTCAGTTCGTTCTGGCGAAGGTGGATTGCGATGCCGAGCAGGCGATCGCCGCCCAGTTTGGCCTGCGTTCCCTGCCAACCGTTTATCTGTTCAAGGATGGTCAGCCGGTTGATGGTTTCCAAGGGCCGCAGCCGGAAGAAATGATCCGCGAATTCCTGCAGCGTTTCCTGCCAAAAGCCGAAGACCTCAAGCTGGCAGAAGCCACCGAACTGTTGCAGGAAGACCGTGCTGCAGAGGCTCTGCCTTTGCTGAAAGACGCCTGGAGCCTCAGCAATCAGCGCAGCGATATCGGCCTGACGCTGGCGGAAACCCAGATCGCCCTGAACAAGACGGATGATGCCGAAGCGGTGCTGGCGACCATTCCATTGCAGGATCGCGATACCCGTTACCTCGGCCTGGTCGCGCAGATTGAGCTGATGAAGCAGGCCGCCGATACGCCGGAAATTCAGCAGTTGCAGCAGCAGGTTCAGCAACAGCCGGAAAACGTCGAACTTGCCGTGCAGCTAGCCTTGCAACTGCATCAGGTTGGCCGTAACGAAGAGGCGCTGGAATTGCTGATGGGTCATCTGAAAAAGGATTTGGCGGCGGCTAACGGTAGCGCCCGCAAGACCTTGATGGATATTCTGGCCGCACTGGGGACTGGCGATGCGCTGGCCGCCAAGTATCGCCGCCAGCTGTATTCACTGCTGTATTAATCGTACATGGGCGCAGCCGCACGGTTGCGCCCTGCATCAAACATCAAGCCTCCTGCGCCGGTTTCCCCTCTTTGACGAACAACATGGCGATAAAACCCACCACCGTGATCATCGCGGCAAAATAGAAGCCCGCATTCAACGTTCCCGTGCTGTCGGCAATGAAGCCAGTCACGTAAGGCGCAAAGATCGACGCCGCCATACCAAAGAAGTTATACAGCCCGAAAGCGGTACTGAGCGCGGCACGCGGTGCGTTGTCTGCTACCAGGGCGATCAGTACCGGGTTGAGGCTGATTTTGCCGATAAACCCATACAGCACCAATACGCCAATCAACGCCGCTTCACTGGTGGAATAAACGATGCCGAAGATCGCCAGCAGTGAGAAAGGCAGCATAAACAGCACCACCGGTTTTCTGCGGCCCAGCTTGTCGGAGATATAGCTGCAAATCAGCGTCCCGAGCACCGAGATCCAGGGTACGATAGAGGCGATACTGGCTGCGTGCACAATATCCATGCCGCGTTCTTTTTGCAGATAATACGGCAGCCAGGTAATGATCACGAAGAAGCCATAGATCGAGCAAAAGATGGTGATGTAGGCCATCAGCAGGTTACGGTTTTTAAACAGATCCAGGAAACTGAATTCGCTCTTTGCTGCCGCCGCTACTGGAGCATCGCTGGCACTTTGCGGCGCTTTTTCCCGAATGAAAAACAGCATCAGCAGCGCCACAATCAATACCGGGACCGCCATCGCCAGGAACGGCATCTTCCACGAAGTATGAAAGTGTTCGATCATAAAGCTGGAAAGGTAATACCCCAGCGCGATACCGAACGACATCCCGCTGCCGATCACCGCACTGCCCAAGGTGATCCATTTCTTGGGGATGGCCTCGGATGAAAGCGCATACTGCGGGCCATAATAGACGCCTTGCGAAGCACCGGTCAGCATCCACAGCACGATGAAAATCAGAAAGTTGGATGAGATACTGACGGCAGCGATAAACAGCGCAAACAGCATAAAGCCGCTGACCAGAATGCGTTTTCTCCCCAAGCGGTCACCCAATAGCCCCGCAGGCACCTGTAAAATGGTGTAGGTCAGAAAGAACAGGCTGCTGATTAAGCCCAGATGGCTTTTTGACAGCCCGAACTCGGTTTGGATCTGCGGCATAATGGGGCTAAGTACTGAACGCCCGGCATAGATAACGACCCAGCCGAGGAAGAAGATCACTACGGTTTTAATCCAATAGGGCATTCGCTCTGTTTTTATAGTTTGCATATTCATTTTCCCTTGGTTTATGGGCCGCTCGGCCCATCCAGTATTACGGCGTAATTAATGTCCCTGCGGTGCCTGCCAGTACCGACTCGATATCTTGCAGGGCACCGATATGTGCCACCTTGCCGCTGCGCTGCACAAAGCGGCTGACCGCCATGATTTTTGGCCCCATCGAACCATCGGCTACGGCCATCGGGGCCAGTTCTTTGGTGGTGGCAGAACGAATGGCTTTTTGCTGCGGGGTGCCCCAGTGCTGATACACCGCATCAGCATCAGTGAGGATCACCAGGTGATCGGCGTCCAGGGCTTCGGCCAGTAACGCAGAAGCCAGATCCTTGTCGATCACCGCTTCGCTACCGATCATTCCCTGTGCGCTGGCCACCATCGGAACACCGCCACCGCCGTTGCAAATCACGATGTGGTTTTTCGCCAGCAGCAGATTGATCGCTTCAATATCGATGATCTTTTTCGGTTCAGGGGAAGGCACCACCCGGCGCAGGTATTTCCCATCCAGCTTCATGCTCCAGCCATACTTTTTTTCCAGCTCGGCTTGCTGTTGCGGCTCATAAACCGGCCCGATAAATTTGCTGGGTTCCCGATACGCCGGATCTTCGCTGTCTACCAAGACGCGAGTCAGCAACGTGGACACCGGCTGAGCAGGATGGAACGCCCCTAGCTGCTGGGCCAGCATATAGCCGATCATGCCCTGGCTTTCCGCCACCAGAATATCCAGCGGATAAGGGGGAACATCGCGATAGGCCAGGTTTTGCAGCGCCAACAACCCCACTTGCGGGCCGTTACCGTGCACGATGGCGATGCGGTATTTCTTGGCCAGCTTGCCAATGGCATCGGCAATTAACGCAATGCTCTGATACTGATTCTCTGCAGATAACACCGCGCCACGCTTTAACAGGGCGTTGCCCCCCAAGGCAATAACTAACGTTTCCATTCAGGTACCCATTTTTCAAGTAATAGCAGCCCATACCGAACGGCATTCGGCATGGTTTTCCGCTGATAAATTAATAAAGACGATTGATTGCCATCGCGCCCAACCAGACGCCCAATAGCGTATCCGCACCGGAAAAATGCCCGGTTGCCAACATGTCGTTGATGGCTGCGGGTAATTCTTGTGGTCTGAGTAAGGCGCGTGCCAGAAGTTGTACCGGGGTGGAGAAGATCCCCTGCTCGGCAAACTGCAAATAGTGGACGCTGACCAAGGTGGTCAACTGGCTTAAGGGTTGGCTGGCGGCAAAAAAGGACGACAACCTTGCGACATCCACGCGGCTATCGAGATGAGCCGCCAGCAACATGCCCAGCACCGTGTCATCATTGCTTGGCGTCAAGCCAGGGCCTTTGCCAAGCACGGCGCTCCAGTCTACTTTCTGCCCCAACAACCAGGCGGTAAAGTGCTGCTGTAGTTCGCGAATTTCCAGACAATGCGGCTGGTCAACGAGGTTGTCCAGGCGGCCAAACAGGCCGGTCTGGGCATCAACATCGGCCAGCGCGGTAGCCAATGGCGGCAACGCAATTTCTCCGCTCACCTTCAGGCAGAGATCCAAGCACCTCCCCTGGCGGTAGATGGCAATATCCTCCAGTTCGATCCCCGCCGGTGAAAGCTGGCAATGCTGGGCCGCAGGCAGGCTGTCAAAGATTTCGTCGAAGTCATCGTCGCCAATTTCCCAGCCCATCGGGCTAAGCCCACGCCCTTCACGGTGCAACGTCAGTAGCCGATCGTTAGGCGAGAGAAAGTTGATGGCATTGTTGAAACGCCCCACGCAGCGTAACGGACCGTAATCTTGCGTGGCATAGCGGCTAATGGCTAACGCGGTGATGTCCATAACTTGCTCCCTAGCCCGGAGTCTCCTCCGGGCTAACCGGTTGTTACGCGCTGATACCCAGCTTTTCTGCCAGTGCTTCGATGGCTTTTTCAAAGCAGCCCAATGGAGCACGCACGGTACCGGCACCAATCTGCCCAACCCCGGCTTCACGGTGGGCAATCCCGGTGTTGATCAACGGAGTAATGCCGGTTTCCACCACCCGGCGGGCATCCAGCCCCAGGCAAGCGCCCTGGAAGTCCCAGGTTGGGATTTGCAGCATCATGTTGCGTTCCAGGTAAATTTCGGCCATCTCTTCGGAGATATCGGTCGCGGCACTCATGCCACCGGCGGCACCGACAAAGCGTGTCACACCAGGCGCGGCGACCATGGCCGCACCGCCAATGCCGAAGGTTTCGGTAATGGCACTGTCGCCAATATCCGGGTTGGCGTCAGCCTGGCTATAGCCGGAGAAGAACAGGCCTTCCGGCGTATTGACCGGCGCGGTAAACCATTGGTCGCCCATGCCGCTGATCTTGACGCCAAAGTTTTTGCCGTTACGGGTCATCACCGTCACGATGGTGCCTTGCTTAATCTCGGCCCCGGCGTCCATGGCCGCCTTGCAATAGGCCATCGCCAGGTTGAGGAAGAACTGATCGGTGATGCTGAGGAATTGCATGACCTTGGCCAGCTCAACGTTGTCCCGCTCAAGCAGGCTGATTTTAGGGGCTAACAAACGCATCAGCAGCGCCGACGCCGCGATATTACGCTGGTGGAACTCGTCCCCCATGGTGATGGCCTGGGCCATAACGGCGGTGAGGTCAATCCCCTCATCAAAGGTGGCAAGCACCTCTTTCAGTACCGGTGCCAGTGAGTCACGCATCCAGCGCAGGCGCGCCTGCACGTCTGGCCCATAGGCACCAAAGCGCATCACCTTACCGATCCCTTCGTTCAGGTTGCAGTAGGCATGGTTACCATGAACGGTGTTTTTCACCACCACCAGCGGCATATGCGCCGAGGTGATGCCCCCCATCGGGCCAACGGCACTGACGTTATGGCAAGGGATGAATTCAATCTCACCGTTTTCCAGCAGTGTCAGCGCCTGCTGCTCACTTTCAGCCCACTGTTCAAACAGGCATGCCCCAATGCAGGCACCGCGTACCGGGCCACTCATTTCCGCCCAGGTGACCGGCGGCCCGGCATGCAGCAGTTTTCTCCCCTGCGCCAACTGCGGGATCAGGTTTTTCGCTAAATCAACATCCTGCCAATGAGGGCGGGCTTCACGGATCCTGGCGATAACGGCAGCGTTTGCTTGTTCAATAGTTGCGGTCATATCAATCCCTTACTTTAAATTTTTCAGTATGTTAGCCAATCGTTGATTACCACCAGCCACCGGGGCCCATTGGTAATGCACCACTGAAATTTCGTTGGTTTGCAGATCGTCGGCAAAGCTACGCAAGCCTGCATTGATCACGGAAACACCGGCCAGCATGGCGGGTGCTGGTTCGTTATTACCCTGCTCTGGAGGGGCGATTAACTGGCAGGCCAGCGCGACCGCTTCAGGCAGCGAATTCATCACGGCAATGCCGGCCTCGGTGAGCGTGGCAATCTGTTTGGAGCGCTGCTGGGGGTCTTGTTCGGTGCCTGTTACCGTGGCGATAACTGCCAACGGATGGGCCGCACCACGTTTTTCGCGTACGCGTTTGACTTCGGTAGCCAAGGAATCTGCGGGATCTTCCTGCGCGCCATAGCCAATCACCACATCCAGCAGCAACACGCCAATCTGCGGCTGCTGAGCAAGGCGAGCGATTTCCTGATTACGGGTGGACGGGTCGATCATCGGGTGTGGTTTGCCCTGGGTGTAGAAATCGTCCCCCATATCGATAATGCGGTGTCCGTCGGCGTTGAGCATTGAGCCGTGCTGATGCTTGCTGTCGGCCTCCACGCCCAGCCGATCGGCCAGCAACATGGCGCATTCCGCCGCCAGCGTGCCACCGGCGTACAGGCCGGATATTTTGCCACCGCATACCGCAGGTTGCTGTGCGGCCATTTGCTGCACGTTTGCCAACATCGCAGCCAGGCGGGCGGCTTCATCCAAGGTCGCGGCGAAGGTGATGTTACCCTCTTGTTTAGCAGGTGCTTTAGCTCCCAGGAACAAAGCGACCACCGGTTTGCCAAGGGTCTTCATCTCACCGATAACCCGTTGACGTACCGCTTCGGCCGGAGGCTTGGAGACAAACGCCAACACCTGGCTTTGCGGATCGGCCGCCAACATTCGCAGTGCGCTGATAGCGCTGATACCACCGATTTCGGCAGTTAAATCACGCCCGCCCAAGCCAATGGCGTGAGAGATGCCTTGCCCAGCCAGGGTAATTTGTGAGGTCAGCTCCTGGATACCCGTTCCCGAGGCGCCAATGATGCCGATCATGCCTTTGGGGGCCACGTTGGCAAAGGCCAGCGGTGCCCCGGCAATATTGGCCGTGCCACAGTCTGGCCCCATCACGATCAGGCCCTTGTCACGCGCCTTGGTTTTTAGCGCCACTTCCTGCTCAACGCTGACGTTGTCGGAAAACATCATCACGTTGCAGCCATCGTCCAGTGCCTGATCGGCCAGCTGCGCGGCATATTCCCCCGCAATGGAGATCAGCACCATATTGGCATCCGGCAACTTCTGCCGCGCCATACGCCAACTGCGTGCCTTGAGCAGGCGTTTACCGCCCTGCTGCCCCTGGGCAATGGCTTTCAACGCCAGGTCTAACGCTTCACCGATCTGTGTGGTGATGCTGTCATCGGCAGATTCCGCCTTGATCGCCACGCAAATATCATTGGGGGTCGCTTCACTGAATTGCGGATGCCAGAAACCGGTCGCTTCAAGTAAGGATTTATTGGCCGGCGTGCCCATCATGACCGATATTTCTTCGACGTTGGGTGATTCGCTGAGCTTACGGGAAATTAGCATCAGGCTGACGGAATCCTGAAAGCTCCCTTTTTTTATAAAAGCATGGATCATAGTGATATCCTTAAAACAGCATGTGAACTTCGCAATGGGCGTTCTCAGATATTTTTAGTAACCTATTTATTTCAGACCCCATATTCTTATTGGCCAAGCTACAAATAAAACCCATTGACGAAGGTGAGTCTCATCACACTTTGCCCATTGTTAGAAAAAATCATCAAGTCCGGCGGGGATTAATTGAATTCAATCGTCAGAAAGACGGCGCTTTGTTAAAAATAATCTAACAATGGTAATGCCATTCAACGAAAATTTAAGCCAATAAAATAATAGCCGTCTGGATCACATTATTCCCTTGCTATGTTTATACAGTAGGAGACAGAGATAGTTTTAATAAACCGTATACCCGTCGTCTTTCAAGCTGCAGCTTGAAATCCATGGGGTATATCAATGGAAGGACTGTCAATGAAAGTCTCTAAGCAGCAACTGCATCAACTGATTCAAAATAAAATTCATTCTGCAGGCCTAAGCCAGGAACACGCCGGGATTGTCGCGGACGTTTTGGTCCATGCAGATGCGCGCGGGATCCATTCCCATGGCGCGGTGAGGGTGGAATATTATTCTGAACGCATCAGCAAAGGCGGCACCAATAACGACCCGCATTTCACCTTTGAAAAAACCGGCCCTTGCAGCGCAGTTTTTGATGGCGACAACGGTGCCGGACATGTCGCAGCCAAGCTGGGTATGGACCACGCCATCGAAATGGCGAAAGAGAACGGCGTAGCGGTGGTAGGCGTTCGCCGCATCGGCCACAGTGGCGCGCTGTCTTACTTTGTGCAACAGGCCGCCCATGCGGGCATGATTGGCATCTCAGTGTGTCAGTCAGATCCGATGGTCGTCCCTTATGGCGGTGCAGAGGTCTATTACGGCACCAACCCTATCGCTTTCTCGGCACCGGCCGAAGGCGACGACATCATGACCTTCGATATGGCCACTACGGTTCAAGCCTGGGGCAAGGTGCTGGATGCTCGCTCACGCAACGTGCCAATCCCGGATACCTGGGCGGTAGACAGCGAAGGCAATAACACCACCGATCCTTTCGCCGTCAGCGGGCTGTTGCCTATCGCCGGGCCAAAAGGTTACGGCCTGATGATGATGGTCGATATTCTATCCGGCGTGTTGCTTGGCCTGCCGTTCGGTAAACACGTCAGCTCGATGTATCACGACTTAAGTGCAGGCCGGGAGTTGGGCCAGTTGCATATCGTGCTCAACCCAAGCTATTTCACCAACGAAGTGACCTTCCGTAAACATATCAGCCAGGTAATGAGAGAACTGAACGAAATCAAACCGGCACCTGGCGTGAAACAAGTGCTCTACCCTGGCCAGGGTAGCCATATGCGCGAAATAGAAAATGAAAAGAATGGCATCGATATTGTTGACGACATTTATCAATACCTGATTTCTGACGATATTTACCAGCGTTCCTACGACCATAAAGATCCGTTTGCCAGTTAATCGTCAGATTAATTAAATCAGGCGGAGAAAAGCTATTTTCGCCGCCATTTTCCTTATCAACCCTCCCGACAAAGCTGAGTTGGCGCATGTCTCAGGGACGTTACAAGCAGGCAGATAAATATGAAGAATTTCCAACAAGAAATTAGTGAAACTTCTGGCTGGTTATCCAAGATCGGGGCAGATCCCAGCGGCGGCATGACGCGCTTGCTGTATACCCCTGAGTGGGTGGAAGCCCAACAGGCGCTGAAGCAGGCTTTTGAAACCGCCGGTCTGGCGACCTCTTTTGATGCCGTCGGCAATTTATCCGGCCGCCTGCAGGGCAGCAAATATCCCGATCAGGTGATCCTTTCTGGCTCGCATATCGATACGGTCGTCAACGGCGGCAACCTTGATGGTCAGTTTGGTATCGAAGCCGCCTATCTGGCGATCAAACATCTGAAAGAAACCTACGGTGCGCCGTTGCGCACGCTGGAAGTCATCTCGCTGGCCGAGGAGGAAGGCAGCCGTTTCCCTTACGTTTTCTGGGGCAGTAAAAACATTATCGGTTCCGCTCGCCCGGAAGAAGTCAAAAGCATCTGTGATGCCAAAGGCGTAAATTTCGTTGACGCCATGCATAGCGCAGGCTTTGACTTCCGCCCGCAAGACCAGCCTCTGCGCAAAGATATCGCCGCCTTCGTTGAACTGCATATCGAGCAGGGCAAAGTGTTGGAGACCGAAGGAAAAACCATTGGTGTGGTCACCAGCATCGTCGGCCAGCGCCGCTACGATATCAAACTCAAGGGCGAGGCCAACCACGCGGGCACCACGCCAATGGGTTACCGTAAGGACACCGTTTATGCCTTCAGCCGGATCTGCTGCGAATCCATCGCCAAGGCCAAAGCGGAAGGCGACCCGCTGGTGCTGACCTTTGGCAAGGTCGAGCCCAAGCCTAACACCGTCAACGTCGTGCCCGGATTCACTCATTTCACCCTGGATTGCCGCCACACCGACAAAGCGACGCTGCTGCGTTTTACCCAAGAGATCGAAGCCGATATTCAGCGCATCTGTGCCGAAATGGGCATTGAGGTCGAGATCGACCTGTGGATGGATGAAACGCCGATCCCCATGGACAAACAGTTACTGGCCTGCGTCAGCCACCTGTGTGAAAGCCATAAGCTGAACTACCGCATGATCCACAGCGGTGCTGGCCATGACTCACAGATTTTTGCCCCGCACGTGCCGACGGTGATGATGTTTGTGCCAAGCATTGCCGGTATCAGCCATAACCCGGCGGAAAAAACCGAACTGCCCGACCTGGCCGAAGGGGTGAAAATTCTGGCGCATACCTTATACCAACTGGCCTATACCGAGCAGGGAGCCCGCCTATGAGCAACAGTAAAACCTCCTCCAACACCGGATTTGATCCGCTGTATTGGAAAAAAATCGTGGTGGTCCTGTGCCTGGGCTGGGCGGTGATCTGGATTTACCGCACGGTGCTGACACCGATCTTCCCTGAGATCCAGGCAACCATCGGCTCGCATTCCAACGCCGAGATGGGCCTGATCGCCAGCTTCTACTTCTTTGCCTATACCGGGATGCAAATCCCGGCCGGGATCCTGGTGGATAAGTTCGGTAAGAAGGTGGTGCTGATCCCAGGTTTTTGCCTGTTCATCATCGCCACCTTACTGATCGGCAACGCCACCAGCCTGACCATGATCTACGCCGGTAGCCTGCTGGCCGGGATGGGCTGTGGCTCTTACTACGGTTCAGCCTACTCGCTGTCATCAGAAAACATCCCGTTGGAACGCCGTGGTTTGGCCACCGCCATTATCAACAGCGGCTCTGCGCTGGGGATGGCCATTGGCCTGATCGCCTCCAGCCTGCTGGTGAAAAGCATGGGGATGGACTGGCAAATCATGCTGTTTATCATCACCGGCTTGCTGGTGGTAATGACGGTGGTGTTCTTCCTGGTGATCAAAGGGGGCTCCTACACCGCCTCACTAGCCGCCAGCCCGGCAGCCGCTGCGGCCACATCGGTAGAAGAGACCGAGGAAGCCAGTGGGTTGTTCAGCCTGCGGATGATTTCCGCCTACGTGATGTATTTCGCCACCTGCTATGGCTACTACATGATCGTGACCTGGCTGCCTTCCTTCCTGCAACAGGAACGTGGGTTCGAAGGCGTGGCCATCGGCTTCTCCGCCGCGCTGGTTGCCTTTGCCTCCGTTCCAGGGGCGCTGTTCTTCAGCCGCATGTCTGACCGTTTCCGCGCCAAGAAAGTGCAGTTGATCATCTTCTTGCAAATCTGTGCCGCAGTGACGCTGGTCTGCACCGTGATCTCACCGGACTCTACCACCCTGCTGGTCAGCCTGATCCTTTACGGCCTGCTCGGTAAGCTGGCGGTGGATCCGATCATGATCTCCTTCGTCGCGGATAACGCTCCGAAGAAAGGCTACGGCACCAGCTTTGGCGTGTTTAACTTTTTCGGCATGTCCTCTTCGGTGATTGCTCCATTCCTCACCGGGGTGATCTCCGACAGCACCGGCTCCAAGGTGATGGGCTTCTATATCTCGGCCGCCATCCTGCTGATCGGCACCGTGATCTTCTTTACCGTCAACGTGTTGATGAAGCAGAAAAACAATCGCCAAACGGCGGCACAGGCATAATTTTTGTTGTAGGGCTACGGCCCTGACTAATCAGGAGAATTAACGTGGGTTATATCAATAATCAGATTGGCTATCCAAAAGATATCCTAGCTTCGCGCTCCATTATCAAACGCGACAACTATGCCGTGATCCCACCGGATGGCCTGGTGCGTAACATCATTCCAGGCTTTGAGAACTGCGACGTTACCATTCTTGCTACCCCGAAACTGGGCGCCACTTTTGTCGATTATCTGGTGACACTGCATGATGGCGGCCGTAACCAGCAAGGCTTTGGCGGTGAGAATATTGAAACCTTGGTCTACGTTATCGAAGGCAACATCACCGCGTCAGCCGACAGCACCGATTATCCACTCACCACGGGCGGCTATCTGTATTGCCCTGCCGGTGTGATGCTGCGCCTGGAGAACACCAACGGCGGAAAACCAAGCCAGCTGTTCCTCTACAAGCGTGTCTACAACCGCATCAAGGGCTATGAAGCTCACGTGGTGAGCAACAACGTCAACAAGCTGGAAAGAATTCACTATGAAGGCATGAGTGATGTGATCCTGCAAGATCTGCTACCGAAGGATCTGGGGTTCGATATGAACATCCATATCCTCTCTTTCAAGCCAGGCGCCAGCCATGGCTATATCGAGACTCACGTGCAGGAACATGGTGCTTATATTCTCAGCGGTGCTGGGATGTACAACCTGGATAACGAGTGGATCCCGGTCAAGAAAGGGGATTACATCTTTATGGCTGCCTATGTTCCGCAAGCCGGCTATGCGGTGGGCCAGGAAGAGTTCAGCTATATCTACTCGAAAGACTGCAACCGCGACGTTGACTTCTAATCCCGCCCAAAGGCCACGCTCTAAGTAGTGTGGCCTAATTGATTAAAGCAGAGTCTTCTTACTCATTCAGCAATCAATATTTCCCCTCACCCCAACCCTCTCCCACAGGGAGAGGGAGCCAGTTCAGCGCAACATTCAAGTGTAGAAGCCCATCGGTAAGACAAAGACTTTAATACGCTGGATTCAATCTATCGATTCAATACGCTGATGTTAATCGGTAACACGTTGCCAATCCTTAATTAAGGATCCCGGTGAAGACATTAATACGCTGGAGTTAATACGTGGCACATTCGGTCCCCTCTTCATCATTAACCAAAAAAAACCATACCTTCAGCCAATGAAATAGATCACCACATAGGCAGAGAGAGCATGGTTTTTTATCAATCGGAGCAATTATCAATAACCGAACTTCTATTGACTATTATTTATTAACCAGTTTTGCCGGAACGCTATAGGTCAATATGGCCCCCAATATCATCATACTGGATAGCACACACATCGCGACCAGATTACTCTCCGTGGTGTTTTTAAAGTAACCAATAATATAAGGAGAAATAAAACCTCCTATATTGGCAATCGAGTTAATTAGCGCTATCCCAGCAGCAGCGCAGGTACCGGTAAAGATAGCATTTGGCAAACTCCAGAACAGCGGCGAAGGGACCAGGCTGGAGGCAACAGCAATACATAATGCCACCATCACGATGACTTTATTGTCTGGGAACAGGCCGATAAAAATCAACGAAACCGCAGCAATACAAAAAGGAACAATGATATGCCAACGCCTTTCTCGGTGTTTGTCAGAGCTGCGTGCAGCCATTAGCATAGCGACAACGGCCAGCATATACGGCAGCATGGTCAGCAAACCGATATCCATTACCGAGCTTACCCCCGTATCACGGATCATGGTTGGCACCCAGAAGGCCAATCCCCCTTGCCCCATCACCGTACAGAAACAGATCAACCACATTTTAGTGAAAGCAGAAGACTTCAGCATGGTCTTCATTGTCCACTCCTGCGCTGCACCATCAGCACCTATCTTTTTCGATGTTCCCTGCACCATATCTTGGGTGATCATCTCTTTTTCTTGTGGACTGAGCCATTTAGCACTCTGATAGGTATTATCCAGGAAGAAGAAAATGACGACCGCAATCAATAATGCACGCGGACCACTGATAAAGAATAACCATTGCCAGCCGGACAGCTCGAACATGCCATTCATGTTTTCAATAATCCAACCGCAAAGTGGCCCACCGATGATGTTACTCACCGGTATCCCACAAACAAACAGCGCCGTCATTTTTGCCCGCTGGCTTGAAGGGAACCACAGTGTCAGATAGAGGATCACCCCCGGATAAAAACCGGCTTCGGCTAACCCCAGCAGGAATCGTGCCAGATAAAACTGTGTGGGATTGGTAATGAAGATACTCAGCATTGAAATCGTGCCCCATACCAACATCAACAGGGCGATGACCTTCCGCGCACCATACTTACTCAGTAAGATATTACTTGGCACACCGGCGATAATATAACCAATAAAAAATACACCAGCACCGAGGCCATAAACCGCCTCTGCCATCGACACATTACCTTGCAGAATATCCGGCATCATCTGGAATTTTGAAAATGATATCCCAACACGATCAAGATAACCGACGATATAGCTAATCAGTAATATCGGCATAATTCGCCAGGCTATTTTACGGTAGAGTTTAGCCTTGTCGGGACTGGCCAGAATAGCTTGATCAATCGCAGCATTATTGGTCGCCATATCGGATCTCCTTGGTTGGCATCCTGCTATTTCAGATTTTATTTCAGTGTCATTGGATTAAATCGCCCTCATCATCAAAGACAGGGCGGTGAGAATTTAAACAATATTGATTGCTATATTATAAATGCTAGCGTGGTTTCACCTTATCCCACGGAATACTATTCTCAACCAACACCGCCAATAGCACGCCAATCAACAGGCCATTGCTGAATAGCGGCCTGATGGTGATCGGCACCCCCTGCCAAAAGGAGGAAGGCATACTCATCAGGAATACGCCCAAAAATAGCGGTAGCGCCAGCCGATAAATGTTGCGGCTATTCAGTTCGATCTTGTTGATAAACAGCACCGAGGAGAACAGCAGCGGCAGATAAGAGGCCAGCATAACGGCACTGCTGACCGTGAGAGGAATACTGCAGAAGAATTGCGCAAGCGGCGTCAACATCCCCACCAGCAGGAATACCACGCTACCAATAATAAACGAGCGCTGACTGCTGTCTTGTGTCTGGGTCAGCAGGCCAATGGAAGAGACAAAAGGCGAGAAAGGCACCACGCCCAGTGGAGCAGCCAGGCAGGTCAGCCCACCTGAGACCATAAAGCTACGCCGGAACAGGCTTCTGCCCGCCGGGCCGTCCGCGTAAAAAATATCGGTGCCACGAATGGCGGCAAAGTTATTCGATACGTTGACCAAACCGGTCAGGACGGCGCTGATCACAATCCCCCAATGCAATTCCTGCGGCCACCCGAGTGGGAACAGCACCCAATCGCTGCCCGTGATCGGCACACCGGTGGGGGCAAACCACCAGCTGTAAACGCCCCAGCCAACCAGAGTGCCGATTAACAGCGCATATTTGCCGATCGCCCGCGGTAAAAAGGCAATAATGGCAATAATCAACAGCAACACCGTCAATGCCCAGTAAAAGGCTGGGGAGTTAATGGTCACGACGCCGGTATAAACGCCAAAAGGTAACCCCAGCATCCCTTTCATGAAGATGGTGATTAACTGCGCCCCCAGCAAAAACATAAACGTGGCCATCACCGCCGGACGGAACAGCCGTGCCAGGCGGAACCCCAAACCGCTAGCCCCAATAAGAATGGTCAAGATGCCAGAGATCAGGATCCCCACCGCAAGGCTGCCACCAATTTCTGGCAGCGGCGTGCCGTTGGCTGCTTCCGCCAGGGTCAGGGTTAAAATGGTCACCCACCACAGACCTGTTGGCCCTTCCATAATGGCTCGTCGATGGCCCAAAAACACCTGTGCCAGACAGGCCAGCGCCGTTGAGATAAAGGTATATTGGGTAATACAAAAGGTCACACCAGCAGAGAGGTTGAATGCCGATTGCAGGGTCGGTGGGATCACCACCGTATTGCAGAAAATGAAAAAGAACCACTGCAAACCCGATAACCAACTGCTACGACTGGCACATAACCCGTTCATGGGTGCTTCCTTCATATCCACTATCCCATCATTCACGCGCCCGCCCGGTGACGGGCGCTGATTAACTAGCGTTATTGCTGATGTTTAAGCACAAATTTACCGATCGGACGAACGCCAAAACCCGCCTTGAGATCGTAAATCACTTCGCCACGCAGGATGGTTTTGGCCACCCTTGCGTTGATTTTCCGCCCCACATAAGGGCTGACCTTATGGCGATACTCGAGATCGCCCGTTGCCAGTACGTAGCTGCTGTTGGGCTGAATGAACACCAGGTCGGCATCTTTCCCTACAGCAATGCGCCCCTTGTGCTTCAAACCAAAAATATCGGCGGCGTTGGTCGCCATCAATTTGGCAAACACCGGCAGCGACATGCCCCTTTTCTGCACCGCTTCATCGAACATGATATCGACGCAGTTTTGTATCCCGGCGATCCCGCCCCAGGCCTGCATGATATTGCCCGCTTTCATATCCGGTGGGCACGGCGAGTGGTCGGACACCAGGCAGTCAATCTCACCGTTAAACAGCTTATCCCACAGCCCTTTTTGGTTCTGCGCATCGCGGATCGGCGGTGAACACTTGGCCAGGGTGCCTATTTCCTCAAACTGGTCGGTATCCAGCACGAAGTAGTGCGGGCAGGACTCACAGGTGACCTGTTGCCCTTCCAGACGAGCACGAGTCACTTCCGCCACCCCTTCTGGGCTGCTTATGTGGCAAATATGCAAGCGGCAACCCGCGACCTTGGCCAGATACAGCACCCGGCGGATCGCCTCAACCTCGGTGAATACCGGGCGAGAGGCGACATAATCGTGCGCCGTTACGCGCCCTTCCGCCTTGGCCTCTTCCCCCAACGCATCACAAATCAGGGCGTTTTCGGCGTGCACCGCCACCAACTGATCCAGCTTGGCTAAGGTCTGCAAACCTTTGAAGTATTCGAAGTCGTTCACGTCGCGGAAGTCATTGCTGACGCTGCGATCGCCGCAGGTCGCTACAAAGCATTTATAGGCCACCACGCCAATCTCATCGAGCTCATGCAGCCGATCCAGGTTGTAGGAAACCAGGCCACCAAACTGGGCCGCATCGATGGTGAGCTTGCCTTCTGCCGCCGAGAACTTCATTTCTATCGAGGCTCTGTCCACCGTGGCTGGCAGTTGGTTCAGCGGCATTTCGACCATGGTGGTGATACCGCCCTTGGCCGCAGCACGCGTACCGGTTTCATACCCTTCCCAATGGGTACGGCCCGGCTCGGACATATGCGCATGGGCATCGATCATGCCCGGTGCCACCACCATTCCGCTGGCATCAATCTCCGTTTTAGCACCGGTAAGACCATTGCCGATGGCGGCTATCTTGCCCTCTTTAACCGCAATATCAGTAATGATGGCATCATGTTCTAAAACAACCTTACCGTTCTTGATAATTAAATCGTATGACATGGTCATGCTCCTTCGTGAAATTAAAGTATCATATTATTACGCTTAGGGTTATTTACTTCTTTATCATATTCACTTCAGGTATATTCTTGCCGATTAACCACTGTTCTACTTTTGAGTAGCGCATATAAACAGAATGCGCTGATAACGCCAACAAACCAGGAAACCCGTGATAAAGGCTCGAGTATTTCAATGAACTTACCGCCCAACGATAGCAACACAGCAAACAGCGTTACAATAAACGCCACGCTGTTAAAACCGTTATCGTAGTATTTATAATTACCGGGTTCGATATATAAGGTATCAAGGTCGATCTCGCCGCGCATCACGATGAAGTAATGCGCCATCATCACGCCGATCACTGGCCCTAAAATTCCGCCGATCACATCAAGAAACAGGTAGATACTTTCCTGATTCTCCATCAGTTTCCACGGGCAGATAATCAGGCTAATGATGCTGGCAATCACCACGCCATTTTTATAGGTGAGTTTTTTCGGGGCGATAGCGGCAATCTGGTAACCCGCAGGTATGATGTTACCGGTCGCATTGGTGGAGATGGTGGTCATCAGGATCACCAGCACCGCAAACACCGAGGCGAAAATACTGTCCCATTTTTGTACGATATCCAGCACGTTCCAGGTATCAACGCCGTAATGAATGCTGGCCCCGGCCAGGATACAGACGCTGGCGACGGCAAACAGCAGATAGCCAACCACCAATCCCAGCGTTTGCCCCCAGGCCTGCTGGCGGAAACTGCTGGCGTTCTGGGTAAAGTCCGAGGCGCTGACCGCCGGAGCGGCCCATACCGCCACCACCGCATTGATCACCACCAAAAACATGAAGCCGCCATTGTGAGTCGTTATAGCATTGGCCGGAACATAAGCGATGATGTTGTCCAGGCCAGCGATGGAAATAGCCCAAATGGCCATGCCGCCAAACACCACGTAGATGCAGGGGTTGAGGATCGCGGTAAACTTGTTGAGAATGCTGCCGCCTCCCAGGCCGATGGCCACGTTAACCGCCCAGAAAATCAGGAAGGCAATCAGCCCAGGCAGGCCGATCCCCAACAGGTTGAAATCCCCGCCCAAGGTCAAAAACTGTGGCCACAGTTTGCCAATCAGGATCAGGAAGGCCAGCGAGCCTGCGTAACACTGCAAGCCAAACCACATGATGGCGGCCACGCAGCCTCTGAGGATCCCAGGAAACAACGCACCACGCACGCCATAAGAAGCACGTAGGATCATGGCAAAAGGAATACCGTATTTCGAACCGGCAGCGCCGTTCATCACCATCACAAAGGCAATAATAAAGGCGCTGAGAATAATGGCGGCCATGATGCTTAAGGTGGAAAGCCCCAGAATAAAGAAGCCCCCGACGGCTACATAGTTGGGTACGTTATGTACCGAACCCATCCACAAGGTAAAATAGTTAATTCCCTTCCAGGTTTTCTTATCCGCTTCTTTGGGTAATAGGTCCTCATGATAGCCGCGCCGTTGGTAAATCTCTCTCTGCTTATTGCTAATAGATTCCATGACAGGTCCTTCTTATATTAAATAAGAAAATAGCGTAGGTTTTTTTGTTTATTATCATTACAACAAACTGATGTACTAATCTTTATATTAGTCAAATACCAATACGGCCAAGACAGACAGGAATATAACCATTAAACAACGATACGATAACCAGAATCCAAGTTGCAGGCGAAAGACACCTGCAACTTGTTATGTCTTACTCTTTAGCCAGCCACTTTATGGTTAGCCATAATTTCCAACGCCTGTACCAACGCGGAATGGTCAAGATCTTTGGCACCATTGGCCGCACAGAGGTTGAACAGCTCTTGGCAAGTGGCAGTATTAGGCAAACTGAGCGCCAACGACTTCGCACCCTGTAACGCCAGATTGAGATCCTTTTGATGCAGGGAGATACGGAAGCCCGGCTCAAATGTCCGTTTGATCATCCGCTCACCGTGCACTTCAAGAATGCGCGATGAGGCAAAGCCGCCCATCAGCGCTTCACGGACCCGTGCCGGATCGGCACCCGCTTTGGAAGCAAATATCAGCGCTTCGGATACCGCTTCGATCGTCAGGGCTACAATAATCTGGTTGGCAACCTTGCAGGTCTGGCCGTCGCCATTGCCACCGACCAGCGTAATGTTTTTCCCCATCAGGGCCAGCAACGGTTTTACCCGCCCAAATACGCCTTCGTCACCGCCGACCATAATGGTCAAGCTGCCCTGCTTGGCCCCCACTTCCCCACCGGATACCGGCGCATCCAGATAATCAGCGCCCAGTTGGTTGATGCGTTTGGCAAACTCCTTTGTCTCCAGCGGCGAGATAGAACTCATATCCACCAGGATCTTGTTTTTGAGCGGTGCTTCGGCACAGCCTTTGGCCGCAAATAACACCTCTTCCACCTGCGGCGTATCGGGTACCATAATAAAAATAACGTCAGCCTGCTCGGCCACCTGCTTGGGAGTAGCACAGGCTATGGCCCCTTTCTCCACCAGCTCCGGCGGAACCTTATTCAAGGTGTTGGCATACAGCTGATGACCGCCTGCGATCAGCTTTTCAGCCATTGGCGTGCCCATGATCCCTAAACCAATAAAGCCTACTTTCATGATATGTCCCTCAATGTTGATATTGCTTAATCCATGACAGGCCGGCTGCCGTCGTGGTCGCAGGTTTGTATTCACAGCCGATCCAACCGCGATAGCCCATCTTGTCCAGCGCGCGGAACAGATAGTCGTAATTGATTTCCCCGGTTCCTGGCTCATGGCGCCCCGGATTATCGGCAACCTGGATATGCGCGATTTTCTGCAACAGCGTTTCCATGGTGTGGGCCAGTTCGCCCTCCATGCGCTGCATGTGGTAGATATCGTATTGAATAAACAGGTTAGGGCTCGCGACCCAATCCATCAGTTCCAACGCCTGACGAGTGGTTTGCAGATAGAAAGCGGGCATATCGTATTTATTGATCGGTTCAACCAACAGACGGATATTGGCCTTGGCCAACTCCCTTGCCGCATAGCTCAGGTTAGCGACCACAATCTCATCGGTCTTATGTTGGGCGACGGATTTATCCGGGTTACCGATCAGGCAGTTGATCTGCGCACAGCCCAGCGCACGGGCATATTCCACCGCCAGACCTACGCCATCACGAAACTCGGCCTCGCGCCCAGGCAGGCAAGCGATACCCCGCTCACCCGCAGCCCAATCCCCGGCAGGCAGGTTTTGTAATACCTGCGTGAGTTGATTCTCTTCCAGTGCGCCCCTCAACGCCTGCACGGAATAATCGTAGGGAAACATATATTCAATCGCCGTGAATCCCTGCTCTTTGGCACAGCGAAACCGCTGCATAAAATCGACTTCATTAAACAACATCGATAAGTTGGCTGAAAACTTCGGCATGAGCCTGCTCCTTACTGATAGTTGAAGTAGCTGACCGAGGTCGGCGCATCTTCTGGCGACTCGGCAACGGGTTCGAATTCAGTGACGTTATCCAGCTCAGTCCCCATCGAGATATTGGTGACCCGCTCGAGGATAATCTCCACCACCACCGGAACCTGATGCAGACGCATCAACTCTTGCGCCTGCTGGAAGGCCGGAGCGATATCTTCAGGCTTAACGACGCGGATCGCTTTACATCCCAGCCCTTCGACCACCTTGACGTGATCGACACCGTATTCGCCCCCTTCCGGGTTGTTGATGTTTTCATAGGACAGTTGGACGCAGTAATCCATATCGAAACCGCGCTGAGACTGGCGGATCAACCCCAGGTAAGCGTTGTTGACCACCACGTGGATATACGGCAGCTTGAACTGCGCGCCAACGGCCAACTCTTCGATCATGAACTGGAAGTCGTAGTCACCCGACAGCGCGATCACTTTGCGCTGCGGATCGGCGGCACAGACGCCCAAAGCAGAAGGAAGAGTCCAACCTAATGGGCCCGCCTGCCCGGCATTAATCCAATGGCGCGGTTTGAACACGTGCAGCATCTGCGCCGCCGCGATCTGCGAAAGCCCGATGGTGGTGACGTAGCAGGCATCACGCCCGAACGCCCGGTTCATCTCTTCGTAAACGCGCTGAGGTTTGATGGGCACGTTGTCGAAATGGGTTTTACGCAGCAGAGTTTGTTTGCGCTGGAGGCAGGTTTCCACCCACTGTGAACGATCCGGCAGCAGCCCTTGATCCGCACGTTCACGAGCTCTTGCCACTAACATTTGCAGGGCGATTTTGGCATCGGAAACAATACCCAGATCCGGGCAGATCACTCGGCCAAGCTGAGTCGGTTCGATATCAATGTGGATCACCTTACGCCCGGCGGTATATTTATCTACCGAACCGGTATGGCGGTTAGCCCAGCGGTTGCCGATGCCAAATACCAGATCCGAATCCAGCAGGTTGGCGTTACCGTAACGGTGTGAGGTTTGTAATCCGGCCATCCCTGCCATCAGCGGGTGATCGTCCGGGATACAGCCCCAGCCCATCAGCGTTGGGATCACCGGTACGTTGCAGGTCTCCGCCAGCTCTTGCAACAGGTCGGCCGCATCCGCGTTGAAGATCCCGCCACCGGCGATGAACAACGGTTTGCTTGCGGCACACAGCATGTCCAGGGCTTTGTCGATCTGCGCTTTAGTGGCCGCCGGTTTGTAAGCCCCCAGCGAGGAGTAGGTGTCCGGATCAAACTCAATCTCGGCCATCTGCACGTCATAAGGCAAATCGATCAGCACCGGGCCAGGGCGGCCAGAGCGCATCAAGTGGAAAGCCTGCTGCAACACGCGGGGCACCAGCGCCGGTTCCATGACCGTCACCGCCATTTTGGTCACCGGCTTGGCGATCGATTCAATATCTACCGCCTGAAAATCTTCCTTATGCAAACGCGCCCGGGGAGCCTGGCCAGTGATGCATAAAATGGGAATGGAATCGGCAGAGGCGGAGTAAAGTGCGGTGATCATGTCCGTTCCCGCTGGCCCCGAAGTCCCGAGACACACCCCGATATTGCCGGGTTTGGCCCTGGTGTAACCTTCCGCCATGTGGGAAGCGCCTTCAACATGACGCGCCAGATAGTGTTTGATGCCGCCGTGTTGACGCATCGCGTTATAGAAAGGGTTGATCGCCGCGCCAGGCACGCCGAATGCGGTGTTCACGCCTTCCTTTGCCAACACGTACATTGCCGCATCTACTGCTCGCATAATTGCCATCTAAACGTTCTCCTAAATTTTTGGAAAAATTTTCCAAAATTGAAGTAGGTTCAAAAAAAACCGTTTAGTAATAAACGGGGAGGTCACCTCATCCTGCAGCCGCGATCGCGGCTACAGGTTTTGCTTTAAACGTGCTATTTCTTGCTGCGCGACTCACCTAGCGCGGTACTGATGTCGTTGGCTACGTCACGCACCAACTCCCCCAGATCCTTGAAACGATCGCTGCTAACGCGTGAACTGGGCCCTGAAATGGAGATGGCCGCAATGACGTTGTTGTTGCGGTCAAAGATCGCCGAAGCCAGGCAATTCAGGCCAAGGGCATGTTCTTCAGCATCAACGGTATAGCCCTGCGCCTGCGATTGCGCTAAATCCTTGCGTAATAAATTTACGCTGGTCAGGGTCTTCGGGGTAAACGAGTGCAGCCCCGAACGTACGCACAAATCCAGCATCTCCTCTTCCGCCAGCGGATACAGCAGCGCTTTCCCTGCCCCGGATGCGTGCAGCGGTAAGCGGCTGCCAAGTGGCGCACACATACGCACCATGGCCTGGCACTCACATTGACGGATCAGCACCGCGTCAAAGTTATTCCTGATGGCCAGGTTGGCGGTTTCGCCTGATAGCAACATCAGCCGCCGCATATAAGGGCCCGCAACCGAAACCACGTCCCGGTCATTCATATAGGCCGCACCGACGGTAAACGACTGGATGCCGATATGCCACCAGCCAAGCTGGGGATCCTGAAAAACGAATTCCGATTTCTCTAATACTTTCAATAATCTGAAAGTCGTTGATAGCGGTAACTCCAACTTCTCGGACAGCACGGAAACGGATGAGCTTCCTCCGGCATTGGCCAGAAATTGCAGGATCTCCAACCCACGATCCAACGCCTGCGCGCCTTTCGTCGCCCCTGCTTCTGTCGTTGGTCTTCCCTTTCTGCGTACTTCGTTCATTCAGGCTTTCCTTATTTAGCTCAAGGTTTCTCCGCTATAATAAACAGCCTATGCGCTTGGGGACAGCGCTATCCAAGCACAACCCGGTAAGTCTCTGGCAATGTTTTGACGATACAGTTGTCGGCACCGCCACGATCCACCGTGAAAAAGTCAGTGATCGCACCGTAGGCAAACAGCGGGTGGTGCCAAACATTGCGGTGGTAATTCACCCCTTGCTTACCGTTGGTGATAAAGGCGCGCAAAGTATGTAACGGAATTTCGTCCCCTTCCCCGGCTTCAGCAACAATCACCACGAAGCGTTCCCCCTTCATAGGCATAAAAGCCTGTGAAGACAAAGGATGTTTCTCCAACACTGAGAACTCCAACGGAAGATCGCAAGGCTCAGATCGGTTGATGCTGACCAGCACCCGATGATCGTCGGCCACTTCTACATTGGCAAGATCATGATATCGTTCTGTTTTACCACCATTAATATGGAAAAAGGGCGCCCCCTCGATCTGCAATACATTCCCATAGGGTGCAAAAGCTTCAGGTGTTAACTCAGCGGCAATCAGGTCCATCAGTTTCTCCAGGATCGTTTCAAAAAGGAACATTACTGAATGGGTTCACTCTAGACAGGTCGCCTTAAATTTAAAAGTTAATATTGGAAAAATTTTCCACAATACGATCTGCTGCACATTTTCTGTGCCACATTGAAAATATTTCATTAAAAATCAGCATATTAAAAAACACACCGCAACGATACAGTTCGTTAACAGAGCTGTTACTTTCAGCAGAGGAAGGGTAATAAAACGTGAGCGCGATCACGGGAAGCCGTTTTATGACTAACCCAAGGCAACTAAGGTAAGTAAATTCTTTTGCAACTCTAGGAGAATGATGGCCGCACCGGTTAAGGAATCGATATGCTGGATCACGAAACAATTCGATCGTTTATCAAAGTCGCGGAATGCCAAAGTTTTTCCCGCGCCGCCGAATTACTGCACAAAACCACTGCCACCATCAGTTACCGCATCAAAACGTTGGAAGAAAGCATCGGCACCCAGCTATTTATCCGCACCACCCGCAGCGTCAACCTGACCCCCGCAGGTGAATACCTGCTGGAACGTTGCCGCCAATGGCACAACTGGCTCGACTCCATGCCCGATGAGCTACGCCAGATCAATGACGGCGTGGAGCATCAGGTCAATATCGTGATCAACAACCTGCTGTACAACCCGCTAAGCGTCGCCCGGCTGTTGGCCTACCTGCAACAGCGTTATCCCTTCACGCAGTTTCATATCTCGCGTCAGGTGTATATGGGGGTATGGGATTCGTTGTTGCACGGGGATTTTCAGCTGGCCATTGGCACCACCGGGTCTGAATCACTGGCTAATGACGTCAGCGTATTGAAATTGGGGGGGATCAGTTGGGCTTTTGTGGTCACGCCAGATCATCCGCTCGCGGCCTGCCAGGACAAGGCACTGCATGAAGATCGGCTGCGTAGCTACCCGGCGATCAACGTGGAAGATACTTCGCGCAACCTGACCAAACGCGTTGCCTGGCTGCTGCCCGGCCAAAAAGAGATCAAGGTGCCAGATCTGCGCAGTAAACTCGAATGCCATTTGCAGGGGCTAGGCGTAGGGTTCTTGCCGAAAAATCTTTGCCAACCCTATCTGGATAGCGGCCAGTTGATCACCCGTGAAGTGGTCAATCAGCGGCAACCGTCACCGCTCTCCCTGGCCTGGCGTAACGACTGTGGTAAAGCCGTAGAAGAAATTGTCACGCTGTTCCAACGGCGCGATGAACGCATCACCGGCTTTGTGCAAAGTATTGATTTACCAGTTTAACACGCGATGTTATCGCTTCTGGGCCGCCACCTGGGCCCGGAGTTTCTTAATCGGTGGTGATGGCTCACGCTTCAGGACGTGCAGGAATTCATACGCCTTGTCATTGGTCGCGTACTCTGCCGGCACGCCAAAGTCCTGGATCATCATCCAGCGCTGGAACAGCTCCGGATCGGACTCTTTGATAAACCACAGCATTTTGACCGCGGTCGTGGCGATGGCCGGAATTGCGGTTACCGTGCCATTCACCCATTTATTCAGGGTGCTGCGCTGCACCCCCAAGAGTATGCACAGTGCAGGCTGCTCAATGCCTAATCGTTCCAGATAGCTTTTAAACTCTGCTTGATTATCCACCCTGCGATTTCCTCTTACTCTCTACAGACATGCCGCAGTTTAGCACATAAATTCCGTCCCCCACAGCTACGCAAATTCCGACACAGAGTTAACTTAACTCAAATTAAGGAGCTAATAGCTACGTGTAAATGATTTTTGAGATCTGTTCTCAGTAGCTGACAAAAATTGACATTGGTCAACATAATGGTTAAAACGTGATGCTTGCCTAAGAATATTCTGTAGCATCAGTTCGGTAAATCAACAAACCAGGCTAAACATCGCTTTATTTAGTAGCTAATAGCTTCTAAAAAAATGCATAAATAAACGCAGGAACACTCCGGTGTCATCCTGACTAACTCGAAGAACTAAAAATGATAATTAGGACACTGTCTACCGTGGTGATTGCCATCTTGCTGGCTGGCTGCACTTCTGCGGCGTCGCGCATGGCTGAATGTGAAGCACAGGGCGTTTCCAAGGATACCTGCTATCTGGCCGAACAAAACCGTCAGACCGCCATTTACGCTGCGGCAGAGAAGCAGGCGTTGGAAAATGCGGCAAAACAGTATGCGCAATCGACGAAGAGCAAGACACTGCAGGCACGCATTGCCGGGATAGACATCAAGATCTCGCCGGATATCAAGCAGGGCTACATTGAGCAAACGGCAGCCGCGTTGACCGAAGAAAACCAGTATGCGCAGGTTTATCAGAAAGGTGTTTACACCGCCATCTGGTACCGGCAGAAACACAAGATTCTGTCTCTTATACACATCTGACGCTGCCGACGATGCCAACTGGGTGTAGATCTCGGTGGGGGGCGGGTGATGGAGGGGGGGGGGGGGGGGGGGGGGGGGGGGGGGGGGGGGGGGGGGGGGGGGGGGGGGGGGGGGGGGGGGGGGGGGGGGGGGGGGGGGGGGGGGGGGGGG
>NZ_JAELTL010000055.1:0-36369 GCF_016428815.1 Serratia sp. ASV30
CCCCCCCCCCCCCCCCCCCCCCCCCCCCCCCCCCCCCCCCCCCCCCCCCCCCTTTTTAGATGTGTATAAGAGACAGCCGACAGGTTGACCAACGAGACATAATAAGGCGTTGGATTGCTGGCCTGTACCCGATTACCCTGGCTGTTCCAGGTTAGCGCTTTAGCCGCTTCATTGGCGTTACCTTGCAGACCCGCTGGGCGATAGAACAGCTTGATGCGCGAACGGAACGCCATCTGCAAGCGGTTCTCTGTCACTTTACCCTGGGCTTTAGCCGGGACTTCCAGCACGTTAAGCCAGAACACCGATTCTTTATCCATCGGCAGCGAACCACCGGCGTAGCTAATACGTAACGTCTGGCCTTTACTTGGCTCCACACGGTTCATCGGGGGCGTCAGGACAAACGGCACCTTGATCGCTGCCGGTTTGGCGTCGGCGTCACCGTTATCGATCCAGCTTTGCAACAACACCGGTGATGGACCGCCGTTACTGATTTTGACGCTGACTTCTTTAGCGTCAGAGGGGTAAATCACCCGAGTACCACTAATCACCACACTGGCCAAGCTACTGACGCTGAATAAGGCTGCGGCGGCAAGCGTGCCAACTTGCAGCACATTAGTAGAGAGAAGCTTCATCATTAACTCCGAAAACTGACAGATTGGGAGGGGGATACCCCCTCCCACAGTCCATTACTGGTACTGAATAGAATAAACAACGTTGCTGACTACGGTACCCGCAGTGGTTGCTGCCTCTGCATAGTAGCGAACAATGTACGGCAGAGTAGTGCTACCACCGGTAACGTCTTTATAGGTCATCGCGGTAACCTGATCTTGGCTACCGGCTTTGATCACGGCCTGAGTCGGGCTTGAAGCGTCAAGCAATTGCAGGCTGACGTTGGTTGCACCACCGGTAGTGTTAAGCAGACGGCCAGTCACCGCATCAACCGAGGCACCCGCCTGGAAGAAGGCAGAAGCAGTTTCCAGCGTGCCAGAACAGTTGTTCAGGGCCATCACGAAGCCGGTATCACCTGCTGTGCGAGTGGCAGTTTGCAGTTGGCTGGTGCTTACGGTTGGCAGAACTACGGTGGCGTTTGCTGCCTGGCCGTCAACAATAACGTCACAGGTGTTGGCAGTCAGTTCACCGTTAAAGGTGATGGTGCCGGTAGAAGCTGCCTGAGCCAGGCCAACAGTACCGAAAACAGCGATCAGGGATGCAGCGATTGCTAACTTTTTCATATATATTCCTACTTACCTTGTATTATGAATACCATTTTAATATCCATTAAAATGGCCTGGTGAATACCCATGGGGATGGATATAGCTAGATGACTCTAGCATTTATATTAACAACAACTTACTTAATAAATAGCGAAGAGACTCGGTGGTTATCGACGGAATAGCCAATACCATGAACGTTCGCTATAAAATCTTCCGGGAGTCCAAGTGACGCCAGTTTCTTACGCAATTCATTTATTGCATGCCATAAACGCTGGCTGGACGAAGATAAATTAATCTCCTCCCAAACGTTTTTCATTATGTCATTTTTATAGATGACGGCATCCCGGCAATTCGCCAGCAAATAAATCAGTAATCGGGTCTGGATCTCGTTTAGAGAGATAACCTTGAAAAACAGGGTGCGCTCCGCAGCTCCATCAGAGTAATAAAGGAGTCTTCGGTTGGCAATATCGAATTGAATATCATCATCAATTAGGAATCCATAAAGTCTATTTTCCATATGCATCTCGGATTATTATTTTGGTTTAATAACAAAAATAACAAACCTCCCTTAGGTGAGACATTATAGAAGCAATTTCCACTATGGCAACCGCGCCAAGATGATCACATTGCCATCACTAAAAGTCTCACGACAGCATTAAATTCCGAGCAATTCAATTCAGTCAGAATTTACCGCTAGCCGACGCGAATCATTCTGGTGTTTTTCATAACTCATTACTTCACCTCATTTGAGTAGTCATAAATGTCAAAGATTTTTATCTTACAACATTTATAGCTGGCCATTAAATTTTACTCATTAATATTCAATCCATTACCTACAAACTCACGATTAGGATTTATCTGTTACACCGATATAAAAAGCCGCTACCGGTGAAGCTATCCTTTACCTCAGCAAGATGAAGCTGTTTTACTTTGTGCTCCCCTTGCTGATGGAATAAATACTAGGTCATGGATGAGACTTTTCTGAGTGAAGTAGTTTTATTCTTGATAAAAAACAAAAAAATACATGAAATTCAACAAATTAAAAAAACATATTGAATCAGAACAGACTATTCTCAATCGTTCTTAAATGACAGTCACTCTCATTTAAGATTAGTTATTAACATATTGTTTTTTAAATGAATGTGAATTGTTACTGATTTTTCATCCCACTATAAACGGTTAAACTATACTTTAAATAAATCGGACACTCAGACGACAAAAAGATAATATATTGAAATGAAACATAAAGTGATCATTAACGACACCGTACTGTACCTCCCAGAAGAGCACTGCCTGTGCCCACTGCGCGCTCGGGGTAAAGAAACCGTTTTGAACGTTCCTGCCAGCCGTTGCCTGCAATTAATGTTGCAGCATCCCGGCGAGGTGATCAGTCAAAGCGACTTTTTTAACGAGGTATGGCAAAAAAACGGCCAATATGTCACTGCCAATACCCTCTATCAGAACATTTCATTGGTAAGAAAAGGGATGCGGGAAGCCGGGTTGAGTAAAAATATCATCAGAACGGTTCCTAAAGTTGGGGTAGTTTTTTCCGGCACCGTTGAAATACAACAAGAAGAGAGCACCAAGGTCATAGTGCAGCAAAGCAATAAGCCGGAGTCGATCCCAGTGGAGAGCCCACAGGCCGAAACGCCGCCGTCAAAACGCACGGTTTTAAACCAGAGCAAGCTATTGCGTTATGGCCTATTTACGGCGTTCATTATGGCTATGATGATCCTTCTGGCCAGCAATCAGTCACAAAGCGCACGTTTTTTTGACAGCCACAATAAAGCTGCCACGATCAATCAATGTTCTGTCTATATAGATAGAGACGATCTGGAAACCAATGTGGCTGGCTACACAGAATATTTGACCGTCAACAATGTGGTCTGCAATCCGGATGAGTTTGTCTACATTACTCGAACCCCGGCAAACCACAGCACGCTGGTATTATTTTGCGATACCACTGCACAAGGCGATCTGAGATGTTCCTCACGATTTCAAATCGATAATCAACACGACCCTTTTTCCGGCCTGCGACCAGCGGGGAGCCAATAGCCGTTTAACCATAAAGGTAAGGCAACAACGAACGGCGGCGGCGTAGTTGCATTCGTCATGTGGGCCCGGTAGATTGCAAGAGACCTCCCAAGTGGTATACCTACTTGGGAAAAAGGGAGTTTTCTTGTCATTAAGGGATTTACCACATGAGTGCTGCACCACCCGCGATATGGCCAATAAGCGCCGTGCCGAAGGGGATGATAACGAAGAAGCAGGATCGCAGTTACCTTGATTTTATAAGGGGGCCAGGCCCCCTTTCCTCTCCAATCATGTTTCCTGCCAACTTCAACCTCAAGCCAATGCTTTAGCCTTAAGCTGCTGGTATTCACTTTCGGTGATCACGCCATCATCCAACAGCTTTTTGGCATCCGAAATTTGCTCGGCTGGCGATTTGCCAGCCACCTCACGGATATACTCGTTGGTGGCTGAGACAGATTTTTGCACCTGCGCACGATGCCGCTCGGCCATGCCTTTACCACGGGCAATCAGATAGACCAGAGACGTTAACAACGGGATGAACAGCAGGAACACAATCCATACCGCCTTATAAAAGCCGCTCAGTTGGTGATCGCGGAACAGGTCAGAAACGACCTGGAACAGAATAAACAGGTAGGCAATAAAGAAGAAGAACGAGAAGGTGGTAACCAGAATATCCCACAGGGTGAGTAGGTGATAAGTCATTAGTGCTCCTTATGGTCTAGCAAAACCAGGATAAAACGGCTTTCAATAACAGATTGATGTTTAGCACCATAAGTATATGTCGGACTTTCATTTTTTCCATGTTAGGCGGGAAAAATACGGGAAGAGAGGGTATCTGTATGAGTAAGGCACGGGCCCCTCACCCTAACCCTCTCCCACAGGGAGAGGGGACCGACCGAGTGGGCTGAAAATACGGTGATGTATCTTGAATGGGGGCGTTCGAGTTTACTGAGATGATTTCTTTACTTACGAAGAGTAGGGATAACAGCTCCCTCTCCCTGTGGAAGGGGCCGATCGAGTTTGCTGAGATTATCGCTTTTCTTACAAATGAGCAGGGGCTGACAGCCCCCTATCCCTGTGGATGGGACCGATCGAGTTTGCTGAGATTATCGCTTTTCTTACAAACGAGCAGGGGCTGACAGCTCCCTCTCCCCGTGGGAGAGGGTTGGGGTGAGGGCTATGCGTTACGCCAATGGCCATGCAGGATGACATCGTCGACAATTTCCTGCACGGTCAGTTTTGCCTCAACATCGTTAAAAAAATCACTGGTCACGATCTCGGTCTTATCATTCAGCCCAGCGATCACCGTGAGATGGCTGGCTGGATAGACCTCATGGACACGTGTTTGCATTTCGTCCAGCAAGGCCTCACGGGCTTTCTCAGACAAGTTGTCGAACAAATTGTTATCAACTTTTATTTGAATATTCATATTGGTAGCCTCTAGCAATGCGCGTGGGATTATCCCTATCATGATAGGCTCAATGTACAATTTTTGGCTAGTATCGATTCATTACGCCATATATCGAATTTTTATTCTGACAAATGTGGAATTTATTATACTTTACACTATTAAGAAACCTGAAAATCATTATATCACCAAGAAATAGCCAACTTATAGACTGTATTATCAATGCTATTTAAACAGTGCAGATCCCTCCCCGTAAATGCTGGATATTGTCGGTCGTCACCTGTAACATCTCAATAAATACCGAAATAGGAATTCTCCTATGAAATTATCTCTAAATGAATGTCTTACAAACTTTTATTGCACCTTTGTGATTTAAAAACGATAGGTAAGAATTTTATTCTATCCAATCCTAATTATGGCGTTTTTTTAAGCGAAAAAATATAGGAGTTTTCTTTGGTACAGCGTAAATTTCTCACTCTGACAGAAGTTCGTAACCTGATGAGTGCTGCCAGAAAGACACAAACTGGGGTACGGGACAGCTGCCTGATCCTGCTTGCCTTCCGCCACGGCTTTCGTATCAGCGAGCTACTGCGCCTGCGCTTTCGCGATCTTGAAATGGTCGAAGGACGGATAAATATACGCCGGCTTAAAAATGGCTTTTCTACCGTTCACCCTCTGATGAATGACGAATGCGAGGCAATTAGGGAATGGAAACAGCTCAGGGCCCAATGGAAACCGGGGGCAGACCCGGACATTATCTTTATTTCTCAGCGAGGAACCCAGTTATCGCGTGGTCAAGCCTGGCGCATTATCCGCCAGGCTGGCGAACTGGCAGGGACGGTCATCAATACGCATCCCCATATGTTACGCCATGCCTGTGGCTATGAACTGGCGGAAAGAGGCGCCGATACCCGCCTGATCCAGGATTATCTGGGGCACCGTAATATTCGCCATACCGTACGCTATACCGCCAGTAATGCGGCACGATTCGCTGGCATATGGGAAGCGGGTAAACGAAAAAACGGCTGAACCCTGCCAGAATAACCTCACTTTTAGTGTATTATGCAGCAAACCATGCTCTACCACCGCCGGAGATCGCTGTAGATCAGCGATCTCCAAATCGGGCAGTAACCGATATTTGACTATTGATTAAAGCAGGCATAGAGCTCGACTTCACTCTCAATGCCAAGCTTGCCCATCATGTTACGTTTATGCGCACTCACGGTCTTGACGCTGCGAGAAATCTTCTTCGCTATCTGCGAAATGCTGAAGCCTTCCTGCAATAAGCTATAAACCTTTATTTCCGAGCGGGAAAAAGGTCTGGTATCGGCGTTGAACAGACTAATCTCCCGCTCTCTGCGCAGAGACGGACTGACAACAATATTGCCAGACAAGACCCGATCGACCTGATTAACTAGCTGACGAATATCCTCAGATAGAGCAATATAGGATGCCCCAGGCAGGTAACCCGGGCAATCCAACACCTGTTTTCCTGGCACATCGGTCATAATCAGTAACGGTTTGTCCTGCCTGACCGATTGAATAAATGACAGCAGCTTCGCCCCCATAGTGATATTTTCATTCAGGCCATAGAGCTCACTGACGATCAGATCAGCATCAGATAAATCATCATTAAACACCAAATCATAGATAGAGTGTGCCGGTAAGATCTCTGCATCAGGCAGTTTGCGCCTGAATAACTGATACAAACCATGCCAGGTCACAATGCAGGGATGCATAATCATTATTTTTTTCATCACACCTCACCACTCAGTCTGTTTATCTTGGTTAAATAAACCAGCCTACCCGCCAGCAGGTAGAGTTCCTCATTGGTTGTCATCTGTAACTTTCTAATGATCGATTTCTTCTGCGTGCTGATGGTACGTACATCTTTGCCCGTCACATTGGCAATAGCCGTAGCACTGCGCCCGCGCAGTAAGGCTAGCGCAATTAATCTTTCCTGTTTACCTAATAAAGCCGCATTTTTGGACGTTTTATCAGTCTGCTCGCTGCCTAAACATTGGGTGATTTGATAAAGGTTAACCGGATCGATCAGTACCGTATCTACGCCAAACGCGTGGAGAAGTTGCACCAGCCAGGCCATATCATGCTGCAACCAGATCACCGAGTTGGTTTTATGATGATAACTGGCAATATCTGACAAAAAGGATAATAACGACAGATAGTCAGTGCCACGAGATAATGAGCTAAACAAGATCACATCAGGTTTAAATTCATAAACTTTCTTTTTGGCATCGGTCAGTTTACTGACCCGGCAAAAACTTAACTCAGTGCTGCCCGCGTCCCCCAGTAACCGCTGCAGCCCGATCCAATTGATCCTGGATGGCTCAACAACCAGAATTCGCTTGCGGCTTTCCGCTGTCGCATGCTCGACTTGCTGATGATTTGCCTGCTGCATTTTTCCTCCTAAATAACCGTGTTTAGTGCCCTTCCCCCAGGCTTGAGGCCTCGTTCAAACGCACATTCAAGGATACAAAAAGGTCACACCCACCACGGCCTTGACGTTACCCGCCACTACCTGACCGGTAGTGCGTGCATAGTTGGCGGTCAAACCTAAACTGACTGCAGAACTACCGACGGTACCCAGCGCAACGTTCCTATTGGTGGCAATGACACCATTGCGGTTGGCAACCTGAATGCCAATTCCCTGAGCCACCGGTGCAGAGGCGGTGTTGGCAAAAATCGTGGATGCGGCATCCGTGGTTGGCCCGGTCAGGTAATAGGCCAGGTTTTGGTTCTTAGCGCAACGCACCGTCAACGGTATCGACACCGTTCCCGGATATTCTGGCAGATTCACGGTAACGTCGCGGGAAGATACATCACAGCCACCGGTAGGGATCACCACGCTATTGCTGGCATAGATATTCCAAATATACGAATGCGATTCTCCTACGTTATTGGTTTGATGCATATTTAACACCGCAATCAACGACCCACTGGTTATCGCCACTCCACCTGCGGTGCTGATAGGCGTGAGATAAAGCACGGCGGGCCATGGCGTCATAGTGGTGGTTCTATAGACAACGGACTTGGTTTCAGAGGTTGTCGGGAATGGGTAAGAAGTACCGTCATACACAAAGCTACCGGTGAAACTTGCCAGTACGCCACCATAGGCCGAGCCTCTTTGCAGAGAAACGTAGTCTATTCGAGTATCTGGATAATCATTTCGGCAGGATATCTGACGGGACAAATCAACGATCAGGTTTTGGCCGACCCCGATCTGCGGAGTCAAATCCACAAACACGTTAGCGCTGCCGCCACCGATAGGGATGGTTGCCCCGGCCGCCGTTTGGCAAGCAAATGCATGGGCACTGGATGAATAGCCAATCAAGAGCGCAGCTGCACCCAGATATTTCAGAAATACGCGGATTAAGTCTTTCATATGTTCTTCATCATCAGGAATAGGTGTAAGTCACGTTGATCAGGGATTGAATCGAACCCTGCGTCACATTGCCGCTGGGCGTAATGGCCCTCACCTGCAAAACCAGGCTGGCGGCCAGCGATGCGTCATTCACCGCCACAACTTTGGTACTGCCGTTAGGCAGATTTACCCCACTGCTATCAGCCAGTTGCAACGCAATATTGCGGGCCGCGCCCTGATTGGCGTAATAACTTCGGCTGCTATCGGCCGTGCCGGAAAAGGTCGCGGTCACCTTTGAGGTCCCTACCGGGCAGTTGGTGAGGTTCAATGTCACCGAATGCCATGGCGAAGTCGCACCTGCCGCCAGCAGGTTGAAGGTATACAAATCACCCAGCTCTACCGTAGTGGACACGGTGGATACCGTGCAGGGTTTTGCCACCACCTTGCCATTGATGGTGATGTTGACATCTGCCGCATGCGCCAGGGGGAGTACCATCATCAGTAACCACCCCGCGATCGGACCCAGCTTGCTCATGTTCATAGCCCTTTTCTCCGGTTACTGAAATTCCAGGGTGAAGTTTGCCGTTGCTCTAACCTGCCCGGCAGTCACCGGGGCACGGGTCGCCATCAGACGCGCATAGAAATACAGCGTATTGGATTGCCCGGCGGTGATGTTTGACCAGTTCAACCCACTCGAGATCTCATTGAGAGCAATGGCATTGCCGTTGTTATCGAGGATCTGTATACCCATGCCGGCTGCCGCACCGGCCCCACCGTCGATTTTCAGCAAAGTCAAATTGTCGCTGTCTGCCCCACCGGTGAAACCCGTTTTCACCGCGATGGCTGAACCGCCGCATTTATCGAGCACGATGCTGAACGGCACCATCGGCGTCGTCGCCCCTACCCGATGCAGCTGCTTGGCCGCATTACTCATCAGATCCACCACAAAACTTTGCGAACCCGGCGCTATGGAGCAGGCATTGTCCTTAACGTAGCCGTTAATGGCGATGGTACTGTCCGCAGCCTGCGTTACCCTGGCGCTAAACAGCGCCAGCAGACACAGGCTATAAAGTTGTATTCTCATTGATCGCCTCTCCCGCCCAGCGTCATCGGCATACTGCCGTTAGATAGCTGAGTGCACGCTGCTGACTTTCCGGCGGCAGTTGGTAACTCGCCACGCACTGCCCGCCTGCACCCTCGCCCCATTTGGCTTTCACCTCACCACTTGGCGGCAACCCGGTCAGATACACCTGTCCGCCGTCGGCAACAATGCTGCCAGAGCGGCCATTATCGAAGGACACCACCGACCCGAATGGCAACGGTTGTCCGTTATAGGTCAGCGTCATCAGTACCTTCAGCCCGATATGAGTTTTAAAATCAGCCAGCACCACCGCGCCGTGATTCGGCACTACGCTGACCACCGCGTCATCCAGCTCGACGTTGTTTGCCAGCGTATTGGGGTTCAGCGCCACGCGGTTTTCACGATAATCCATGGCAAACGGCAGTACGGCATATCCCCGCCAGTCGGTACGTATCCCGCTCTGGTTTTCCACCGATACGTTACCCGCCCCCGGCGCTTTGACCAGGATCAGCGTGTCATTCAGTGGTTGACTCAGGGTGATGCCATTTTCATGGGCCAGCACACCGCCGCTCAGCCCGTAATACAGTTGGCTGGTACCGCTGCTGCGGCTGTAACCCACGTTGGCGTTGCCAGAAGCCCCTCGATAGTTCAGCGATGTGTTACCCGTCCCGCCTGAAGTGCCCGTTCCGCCTCCGGCGTAACCGGCCTGCACGTTGTAACTCAGGTTGTTATCTTCCAGTAACGTGCCATACACCCCAGCCTGATTGGTCATCCTACCGCTCAGATCGTCAGACATGCTGTAGCTGACGCTAGAGCGGCTGAAAGCGGACTGGCTGTCGGAACGCAACCAATGGCTGAACGGGATGCTGATGTTAAAGGCCAGCATATTGTCGCGTCCGTCCTGCCAGGCATTTTTGGTCAGGCTGTAGCTGAGGGTATAAGTGATATCCTCCAACGTACCGCTGTAACCAGCCTGCAGTTGTTCATCCGCCTTACCGACCCCCCAATAAGTCTGATGGCTACCGGTCAGATAAAAGGTGCCATTGTCCCCAACCTGCTGAGTCACCGTCATCTGCAACCGCCCACGTTTGTTGTAGGCCAGATTGTAGTAATCGGTAAGTTTCGGAATGAGCTCGACGATACCTTCATCTGTTGCCGCCTTGTAGCCGCTCATCTGGCGCCAGGTCGTGTCACCCAGCGCGTAATAGCCGCTGGTGGAATAGCGGTAGCCGAGCAGTTGCAGGTTGGTGCCCCATTCGTTCAATGCCTTGTTATAAAGGAAGCGCAGCGACTGCCCCTGATGGGTGCTGTCATCCGGCAAGGTGGCGCTAGCCTGGGTGATGTCAAACGACACGGCGCCGAAAATGCCCAGGTTTTTAGCCACTCCAAGGTTGAACGCACGATAGCGATCGGCAAGCTGGGTGCCACCAGACAGCGTCCAGCCGTCAGCCAGCCCCCACATCAGGGTGCCCTGGCCAAAGGTGGGCTTTTCTTGCTGATCGTTGCCGCTGCGATACTGCCCCACCATCACCGTATATCTCACCTGCCCTTGGCGCAGCAGCCCAGGAACCGACGTATAGGGCACGGTAAAGACCTGAGCCGTGCCGTCGGCTTCCTGAATGCTGACCTGCAAATCACCGCCGCTGCCCGATCCAGACAGATCGTCGATGGTAAATGGGCCTGGCGGCACCGTGGTCTGATACACCTCAAACCCATTCTGCTTGACCGTGACCCTGGCGGTGCCGCGGGCAATTCCGCGGATCACGGGAGCATACCCTCGCTGGCTGTCTGGCAACATATTGTCATCCGTCGCCACCTGTACGCCGCGGAAGTTCACGCCGTCGAAAACGTCCCCTGAGGTATAGCCGTCACCCAACGTCAGGCGACTGCGCAGCAGCGCAATGTCCCGCTGCAAATAGGTATTGACGTGCTGCCAGCGGTTTTGATTAGAGCTCGATCCACCGCCGCTGGTGTAGCTCCAGGTAGTATTATCCCGCAGCCGCCAGGCCCCCAGATTCACGCCGCTTTGTAAGTTAAGGAAGGCGTAATTGCTGTTGCTCGACTGGCTGTTACGGACATTACTGCCGGTGAAGCTGTAATTGAGCAGCCCGGCAGTGATGCCGTTTTGCCACTGGTCAGGCGGGATATAACCACGGGCAGAGTTGCCCATGTAAGCCTGAGGAACACTGATAGACAGGCGCTGCCGCCCAACGTCAAAATCAGTGGAGGCTTCCTTGATCAGCGAGGTTAATGGTACGCAGGCTTCCGATGCCAAGATGGCCATTCCCGGGACCGCCCGGGTATTGACACCCATGGTGGCCAGTTGGCTGCGAGTCAGGCAAGGCACCAAGGCCTTGTTATCGGCATCGGCCCGGAAAGAGACATCCCGGGTCGACATAAACCCGTCATTCATATAAATGTCGACACGGTAGATACCCGGAGGCGCCTCAAGTCCCTTTTCGAACCCAGACAGATCGGCCACCTTCGCCGGATCGTCAGCCAGAAAACGAGGGTTGAAGTAATTTTCCGCTCGAGCCGATGCATCGCCACATAGCGCCCACAGCATCAAGGCCAAAGGCGTTAAAGTCAGCTTTAAGATGGGGGCACCCTGGTGGTTATCGTTTATCACTCTGCGACTTTCCGTGCCGTTTTTCAGGTATAGCATGATCCCTCCGGTTCGATACAGGTCGCCCGGCTGCCTGATTTATCTGGTTATAGCTTGATGAAGTGGATAGCGGCTCCAGGCCTTACTGCATCACACCCTTGAATGCCGGCGTTTGGGCACCGTAATCGTTGATAGTCCGATAGGAAATCGTGCTGCCTGCATCGGCGGGGAGCGCCACATTGGTCGATCCCATAGGCGATACCATGGTGTTTGCCAACTGCCGAGTGCCAGCGTTCAACTCGCTCAGCGTGATGAAATAAGGGGTAGGATTGACGATCGTCAACTCTTTGCCGCTACGTTTAAAGCGCAGCTGCTCCGCTGCCTTGTCTGGCGCAATGCTCAGCCCATTGGGGCGATAAAACAGTTTGATACGGCTGGTAATAGCCAATTGCAGGGTGTTCTCATCCTGGCGTGATTTGTCCAGTGAGGGGATCGCTTTGACGTTAACCCAGAACAGGCTTTCCCGATCCTTCGGCAAGCTTTGATTAGTCGCATCAATAATGCGCAACGTGTTTTCTTTTTTTCCCTGCATCAAATATAACGGTGGCGTAATAATCAGCCGACCATCTTTTTGGCCATCAGCGTTTTCTACCCAGGATTGGATCAGATAGGTACTTTTCTCATCGTTATTGCTGACTCCCAAAGTCACCTGCTTCTGATCGGCAGGATAGATCACCCGGGTCGCGCCCAGGCCGACTCCGGCGTTTGCCATGCCAACATGCCCCGCCGCCAACAACAGCAGCACGGACATCACCTTTCCAACCTTCGAAATTGTTCTCACATTTACCTCGTCCATCAGGATCTGACTTCCATAACACTGCGCGGCCAAGGGCCAAGCATTCGCAGCGCTATTACTTTTCATCTTGCGGCCAAGGCCTACTGATAAGTCAGTGCGAACCAGGCCTGAGCGTTAGCCAAACCATTGTTCACCGGCTGTCCGGTGGCGCGGTATTTCGCTACGAAATGCAGGATCACCGGCCCCTCTTGCAACGGCACCCAGTACCGCGGCGCAGTATTGAGTGGAATAAATCGGCCTCTGTCGTCGAACAACGCCACGGCTACGCCAGAGGCGACACCTGGCCCTTCACCAACAGAAAGCACCTGCGGATTATTGCTGTCTGCCATGCCATGGAACATGACCCCCACGTTACGGCTGACCGCGGTAGTGCAGTTCTGCAGATGTAAATCAAAGGGGACTGGATCGGCCTCATCGCCAGGCATACGAAACCGGTCGGTGGTGATATTCCCCATCGATACCGTCAAGTTGCGATCTCCGGCTTCCACCGAGCAGGTTTCAGCGATCACTTCACCCTGAAAGCGCATCAGGCCACCGAGAGGTTGTTCCTCCCAACGATCGTCAGCAACGACCTTCCCCGCCAACAGCAGGGTCAGCAGGAGTCCCGCTCCCATTCTCCACATCGCACACTCCTTGCCTCCGGTAGCTGAAAATCAGGCCTCCCTGGCCTGTAATCATCATCCTTGATAAGCTAATTCAGCTTACTGATACTGCACCTTGAAGGTCGCATCAGCGTTGGCAATACCGGCAGTGGCTACGCCGGTCGCGATATAACGAGCCTGGAATGGAACAATAACGGTGCCATCAGAGAGCGTAGTAGCCGCACTGAAGGTAGCGCCATCAACCGCTAACGCAGTACCGGTGCGATCAAGGATCTGAACGCCGACGTTAGTTGCATTACCAGCCGCAGAGCCTTGCAGGGCCAGCGCAGTAGGATAGGTGGCGTTAACCGCTGTGCCGCTGAAAGCGACAGCTGCTTGGGTAGCAACGGTAGAATCACAATCATTCAGTTGGATGTTGAACCCGGTAGCGGAGCTAACATCACCAGCGGTAGCCAGTGAAGTCGTTTTAACCTGCCCCAATTGCACTGTCTGGCCAATAGAACCGGCATCCACGGCACAAGCCGCATTAACAACTTCCCCTTTAAAATGGATAGGGCCACCGTTGACGGTAGTAACCGTTGCCGCATTAGCGACGCCAGCCAGAGAAAGAACTGCGGCAATACCAGCAACCAGTGATTTGATTTTCATACTATTTTCCTTTGAACACATAATGTTTCATAACCATGAAAAAGTGTGGAGGTCGATTCCCCTGGCGGGCAACCGCACAGACTTCATTTCTACTCACGGCCGGACCTCCCTATTCCGTTCAGTTTTCGCCAGCAACATGAGACATTTGGGGCTATTTTGTCTCACCCTATAAAAAAGCGATAAATTAATAAATTACGAATTAATTGACTATTTTTAATATTCAAATCCAGGAACAAAAATATTAAATGCTTTGCAATAAGTACATTATTGTGATTCTGGTGGGATTTTCGATTAACAGCAGAGAATTTATACCATGACAAAATTGCGGGAGGGGAAGAGGCTATTCTGATGAGATAAAAAAATAAGCTTACTTATCATTATGATAAAACGTAATTCAGGAATATTCTAACATGAGGTATTGCAAAATCTTACCGAACGTTGAAGAATTAGGAACAGTTTAGCCCCAATTGTTCCATCTTGCGCCTGATTATTTACCAATAAATCCTTTATAACCAATCCATTACGATCCCACATTCCAACAAAGCGCGCCGCGTTGCTGGCGGTATAACGCACGGTATGCCTGATGTTACGATGCCCCAGATAATCCTGAATCAAGCGAGTATCCGTGCCCCTTTCCGCCAATTCATAGCCGCAGGCATGGCGCAGCATATGGGGATGCGTATGGGTAGCGGTGCCCGCCAGTTCCCCAGCCTGACGGATAATGCGCCAGGCCTGACCGCGCGATAGCTGGGTGCCACGCTGAGAGATAAAAACAATCTCTGGATCCACGGCAGGCTTCCACTGTGCCCTGACCTGGTTCCACTCCCTAATCGCCTTGCATTCATCACTCATCAGAGGATGAACGGTAGAGAATCCATTCTTAAGCCGGCGTATATTTATCCGTCCTTCAATCATTTCCAGGTCGTGATAACGCAAGTTCAACAACTCGCTGATACGAAACCCGTGGCGGAAGGCAAGCAGGATCAGGCAACTGTCCCGTACCCCGGTCTGTTTATTCCGGGCAGCACTCATCAGGTTGTTAACTTCGGTGAGAGTGAGAAATTTACGTTGTGCCACAAAAAACTCCTATTGCAATTATGCTGGATATTACTCGCTCAAGAATTAATAAAATCTGTCGCTGACAGATTGTTTAAAGCATAGCCTATTGTGATGAAGGATTACCAAATAAAAAATAGCATTAAGCGCCAGACGACTAAAACTGTTAACACGACAAGACCCTAAAAATTTAAAGGTTTATTTTCCACCCCCTACAAATATAAGATTTATCTCACCAAAAGTGCGTTTTGTAAGCAAAGCCAGCGCTGGCCTGCCGCCCACCGCCAAAGTGAGGATTTTTCCTAATCACTATGCTAGACAGTAATTAATCGAATAGTATTTTAAATTTTGTAATAAGATGAAAATGCCGTCACGCTATTTTGCTAATCAATTGTTCATCATGTTATTTTTAACCGTCCAGAATGTCACATAACCTTAGCGGTAATACATTCGCTAATGACGTGCACAGGGTTTATTGATTGAGAAGTTTAGATAAAGGGAAGGCAAACAAGCGGTAATAAAAAAAACCGCCCGCTAGGCAATCGTGGAACAAGTCAGAAACGGCTGGGGACGTCACCCCGCAAAACGCAGGCTGACGTCTTCAGGGGAGAACGTTAAAGAATATCCACATTAATCACTGCCGAGCCGCGGAAATCCCCCCCCGCCAGATTACCGTTAACCTTCAATATCGAAGAGATAGGCACGGCAATCGTTTGGTTGGCCTCGATCTTTTCAAGGCTGCCGACATTGGCTGGCTGGTCACGCACAAGCACATCCGCCGCCAGTGAACCATCCGTACGCAGTTTGATACCGCTAGAGGTGTAGCCGACCAGCGTGACTTTAACCGTGGAGCTGGAAGTGCATTTAACATACAAGTCCGAGGTTTTTTTCAATCCTGGCACACTATCGGCCTGAATATCCCCATAGCTGATGTCTACCGAACTGCCAACCAGTGAGCAGGCTGGGCCTGGCGGTGGCTGAGGTTTCCAGGCGTCACCGGTTCCACTACCATGGTCGAGAGAAACGTTCATAGACGGACCATCAGCAGGACGTTTGCCAATTTCTTTACCCAGTCCGAAGAAATACTTTTCATCGCCTTGCAATGTATACGTGAAAGGGAGTATTGATGCCAAAACCTCACTACAGTTGCCACTTGCCACTCCCCTAGCTGACACAAGAAAGCGTTGGTACATCCCCGTACTGGTACCCAATATAGCGTAAAAGTTAACTGTAGTGCCGGTTCTACACGTAGTGGTGGATCCACCGATCCCATCAGGCTGGGCACTAATGGTTAATTGCTTTGGCCCCGTCCAGCTCACATCGATCCCGAGAGCGTGACCATATACGGGCATCATCAGGCCGATAATCACGGCCGTTTTTTTAAGCAGTGCTGTCCCTATTAACTTCATCTCTGTTCCTTATTGCTCTGCGCTATTGTTGATTAGCCTCTTCACAGAGGCCTAGCGGCGTCAGCCCTTAGTCATAGGTCAATGCAAAGGTCATGCTGGCACTGAAAGGACCACGATTAATGGTTCGGTTGGTAATCGCGTCTGGCTCACCTTGCACATAGGCCATCATGCGCAGATAGTTGTCCCCTGCCGCTAACGGGTAGCGATAGGGGCCTAACTGGTTCAATGGCAAAGGAGCGCCATTTTCTGACTCAATACCAATACCAATGCCCGATGCCTGGCTGGAGGCATCCAGCGCCAGTAATCCCGGCAAGGCGGGATTTTCCACTCCGGTGAACGTGACCTGCACCGATTTGCCTAGCGTCAGATCGCAGTTGCTCAGGTGCAGTTTGAACTCCCAACTGGTAGTTCTTTGATTGTGATACAGCTGTTTGTCGATCACCGTACCAAAATCCAGTTGGACGGTTTCCTCACCCGGCGGGATGATGCAAGGTTCCGCCACCAGCGTGCCATGTAAGCGCATGTTTGCCGCCAGAACGCCCTGGCTCAGTGCAAGCAGAGCGACGGTGGCACAGAGATATCTCAGTATTTGCCGCATATCGGCTCCTTATTGGTAATCCGCAAGCAGCGTTGCCGTGACTTCAAACGTCCTTTCTGTCAGTTCGGTGCCCGGTTTTTTAACCGGCACTGCTTCTAACAACGGTGGATTGAGCGGGTCAACAGCGATAGGCGTACCGAGCTCAAACGGCTCGCCGTTCTGGTAAATTTTGATGCCCAGATTGGCAATGTTGGTCTGTAGCGTTGCTGGCTCAAAGGCGGCGACCGGGCCGAGCAGCGTCAGCACCATGCTCCAGGCTGGTCCCGCCGTACAGTCCAGCACGTAATCAACCTGTCGGCGGTGCTTCACCCCATCCACGCTCTTGACGCCGATCCGGTCAAAAGGCACATCAATGTCTTTGTCGTTATTCACCAGACAAGGGGGCGGCTCAATCAACGTGCCGCTAAAGCTCATGTTTTCTACCGCTTGCGACGGGCATATGGCCAGCAGAGCAAACGATAGCAATAGTGACATCCCTGCAACCGATCTCATTCCTTTCTCCCGTTTCACTGGTAGTCGACCACCATGGTGGCTGCCGACGTAAAGTAGCCAGCGGTCAGGGTGCTCCCTGGGCGCTTCACTAAAGTGGCAAACAGCTTTGGCTGATCCGGCAACGTGAAATTCAGCCAGCTATTCACTGGCATTGCCTGGCTGTCACTCGATAAGGCAATCCCCAGATCGCCCTTCGAGGTTTGCAGAGCACCGGCAAAACCGGCGTCCATGCCCTGGATCTGCATTTTTAACGCGTTGGTGTTGCCTGCCGAGCATTCCAACGTGTAAGGCACCGGCTGGCGGTAGTTGATACCATCAACCCGGGTCGTCATCACCTCGTTGGTAAAATCCACCGTGATGGTTTGATCCCCGTTAATCACGCAGGGCGGCGGCAGTAAAATATTGCCCGAGATAGTCAGGTTGGACGTCGCAGCAACCGCTGATGACATGCCCAAAACCAGTATCAAACCTGCAAATCCCGTCGACGTTTTCCACGGCATAGTTCACCTCTGTTGCGCGTAGGCTATGAGTTACGTTTGCCAGGTTCTGCCTGACAGGTATCACCCGCACAGCGGAAAATAAGTTCTGGGCGGCCACCGAAGTCATTCACGTAGGTCAGCACCGGCGCACTCCCTAAAGCACTGACGCTGGCGCTTAGCGGTGCATTGGATTTAGGGGGGACCATCAACGGCACAAACCCTTTGGCGCTCTGGCCACCTTTAGTGGTGCTAGCCTCAACGATGGTGATGTAATACGGCGTCGGGTTGTTGACCACATAGCGATCGCCTTGGCGCGTCAGCGTCATTTTTTCCTGCCACGGCGTACTCATCTGTTCCTTGGTCGGTTCAATCGCCTGCGGGCGGTAGAACAGTTTAATGCGTGTCTGCAATGCAATTTGCAGCGTGTTCGGCTTGTCGCTGCGCGGTGGAATTTCACGCAGGTTGAAATAAAACAGCGATTCACGATCCTGTGGTAGTTGCTGCAAAGCAGGCAGCCCCTGCACTTTCACCTGGCTTTTGGCACCAGACTCAATACGCTGCACCGGAGGCAGAACGATCAGCGGGCTGGTGATCTTATTGCCCTGCTCATCCTCAATCCACCCCTGGGCCAGATAAGGCAGGTGTTTGTTTTCATTGCTGACGTTCATGCTGACAGACTTGTTGGAAGCGTTATAAATCACCCGGGTACGATCCAGGGCAATCGCCGCATTGGCCTGTGAGGTAAAGATGGCCAGCAGCAGTGCGCCAGCGGTTAATAAATGTGTGGTCGTTAATTTCATCAGTCTTTTTCCGTTCAGCTTCTGTTTTCCGTTTCCGGATTTTCCCCTGCGGCGATTGGCCGACAAGGCAGCAGTAAATTCTGTGTCCCATGTTGTGGGATATGCGTTGGCAGCGTTATTTCGCACTGGGTGATGCCATTCCAGTTGGTGGTCATCTTGGCGCCGGGTTGTATGCCGCTCAGATAGACGCTGCCGTCATCGTTGATAATGCCGACGTCCCGTTTCTTGCTATTTTGTACCGTGGCACCGAAAGGCGGTGATGACCCATCAGCCAGACGAACCACCGCCATCGCTTTTTCACCAGCCACCACTTCAAAACGCCGTAAACCAATCGCCCCTTCGGTCAATGTCGCTTGCTGCACCGAGCTGAGCGCTTCGGTCTTGTCATCCAGCGCGTTCAGATCGATGCTGACCTGGTTGCGGTAGTAGCTGTTGAGATCGGACACCACGGCTTTACCAAAGCGGTTGGATAAGGTGGTGGCACCATAGCCACGCACAGGAACGCCTGCGACTCCATCGGTATCCAATAAAATGCGCGTTCCGCCAGGCATGCCAATCCGATGCATGGCCACGCCCTCCCCGGTCGCCGTCACCCCACCTTGCAACAACAGGCCCATGGAACTGGAGCGTCCAGCTTGATAACCCGCGTTGGCACTCACCTGCGCGTCGTTGCCCAAGTGGGTGTAGTAACCGCTGGCAACCGCGCCTTGGCGGGCACTACCTGCACTGATCTGATAGGAGTCGGCATCATTCACGCGGCCGAAATAGCCCACCTGGTGAGTATTTTCATTGCGATCCCATGACCCGCTGTAACTGATGGAACCAGAGTGGCCCCAGGGAATGGTGACCGCCAGATACATGCCGTCGTCGTTGGTGCCGTTAAATTTGTTGCGATAGGCGGTCAACGAGAGGTTAAGATCCTTGAACTTGCCCAGATCGAAGTATCTCGCCAGCGACAGGTTGTAATGATCGTTGGCACTGTCATTCCAATAGGTCTGGTGGCTGTAATTGATAAAAGTGCTCAGGCCCAGCTCGACAAACTGCTTATTGAACGTAACGGTGTACATCTCCTTGCTGCTCTGGGTGCGGGTACCAGTAGTCCGTGCGTCCAAAAATTCACTCATGTTCATAAAATTGCGTTCGGAGAAGCGATAGCCAGCGAACGTCACCTGGCTGTCATAATCGTCAAAACGTTTGGAATAACTGAGGCGGTAAGAGTTACCAAACAACGAGCTTTCCTGCGGCAAATTAGCCCGGGATTGGGTGACATCGAACGACAGTGCGCCCAGCATCATCAGATCGCGGCCAACCCCCAACGCCAACGCGTTATAGTCGTCGCTCCCCACGCCGCCACCGTACAGTGACCAGCCGTTGCTAACCCCCCAGGAGAACTCGCCGGTGGAGAACAGTGGCCCGGTGACGTTATGTTTCCAATCGGTCGGTCGGCCTGCCGCGAGTTTATAGCGCAGCGAACCTGGACGGGTCAGATAGGGGATGCTGGCGGTGTTTACGGCGAACTCCTGCACGCTGCCATCCTGTTCCTCGACGCGAACCTGCAGTTGGCCGGAAACCGCATCATTCAAATCCTGAATGCGGTACGGGCCTGGCGCGACCTGAGTTTCATACAACACCCGGCCCTGTTGGCTAATAGTCACCTTGGCATTGCTTTTGGCAACGCCACTCACTTCCGGGGCATAGCCGCGCAGGTTAGGTGGAAGCATGTTGTCATCGGTATTGAGCGTAACGCCGGTGAAACGGAAGCTGTCGAAAATATCTGAATTGAGAAAATTCTCCCCGAGCGTCAGGCGGGCAAGCAGCTTGGGCAAGGCGCGATAGGCGTAATAACGGCTCCAATCCAGGCTATTTTCGCCGTTGGTGCCAGACTGATTGCGCATCTGCAACTGCCAATCCGCGCGCAGACGCCAAGGGCCAAAGTTGGCCCCGGTGGTCCCATTACCACTCAGGCTATAGGCCTGATCCTGGTGCTGCTGGCGCGTAGTCAGGAAGTTCAGGTTATAGTCAAACAACGCACCGGTAATGCCGTTGTCCCAACGGGAAGGCGGATCCCAATTTTCAGAACTGTATTCAAGATAGGCTTGTGGCACGCTGAGCTGCAGGGACGAAGTCGCCAGGTCGCCCTGAACCGTCAATCCTGGAATGCTTTGCAGATCGATACACTGCCCATCGTCTTCCCAGACAATGTCCTTGAGCACGCTGTCTCTCAGGCCAAACAGCTCTATCAATTCAGGCGTCAGGCAAGGTTCGCTGCTTTTAGGATCTGCTTTAGATGGCGCGAAGGTGATTGAACGCTCCGCTATTTGCTGCCGGTTGAGAAACACCGCCATGGTGTAAGTCCCTGGCATAATATAGCCGCCACGGGAGAAATGACTGAGATCGAGATTCTCCCGATCATTAATATCCAACACATCGGTATTGAACTGGATATCCTCTGCGGCATGCGTAAGATAAACCGGGCTTCCCAGCGATAAAGCAATACAGACCCACAATCCGCGCAGCCGGAAAGTAGAATTCGCAACAGGTTTGGCCATCGATAAAAATTCCGTTTATCAGTAATAATCCATTTTGAAACGCACGGTGGAACGGTACTCACCGGCTCGCAGTATTTGGTGATTCGGCAACAGGTTTACGGTGTATTGCAGCAGCTTATCTCCGGAGCTCAACTCTGCCAGGGGCATAGCTACGCCGGGTAATGCGATGTTGCCTGATTGGTCTTTGATCTGTAGCCCAACGCCTTGGGCCTCGCCTTCAATACCCAGCAAGGCACCATCCTTCAAACCATCAAAGGTCACGCGGAATGCCTGCCAATCGGGCATCGTGGGATCGAAGCGTGGCAAGGTGCAGTTAATTAAGCGAATGACAAAAGGTTTAGCGATACCTTGCCCATCATGAGCAATTTGTGACGCAGGAACGGTGATCATCTCAATCACTTGCTCACGGCTGCTCATCTCAATGGCGCAGGCAGTTTCAATAATGCTGCCTTCCATGACGACACGGCCCCGTCCCAAAAACGTATCTGCCATTGCGGTTACGCTAAACAGAGTGCTGAGCAGGCAGCTCGCCACGATATATTCCATTTTGTTCACGCTGTTAATTCCCTTCGACACCATGACCTTCAGAATAAACATGCGGGTTTCCCCGCATGTGTGACCGCTTGACCGGTTAAAACTTACTGATAAGCCAGGGTGAAGGTCGTCGTGGTGCTGAAGTCGCCTGGGACGATTTCTGCAGCAGTTTTACCGTCAACACCCATGTCGCCCTGCAGGTAAGCAGAGAAGTTCAGGATGTTGGTTTGATCCTGGATGCCCTGTGGAGCAGTTGGTTGACCCAGTTTGATCAGCGTGCCGCTACCGTCGGTGATAGCCAGGCTAGCGCCACGAGCAGTACCGGTGATGCCCAGCAGATCGGCGTTACCCGCAGAAGTTGGACCTGTGAAGGTGGTGGTTACCGTTTTAAGGGTAGATGCATCACAGTTTTCCAGATGGATGTAGAAGTTTTCAGGGGTAGATTTGCCGCCGTCTTTCAGTGCCACGTTAGCGATCTGGCCCATCGGGATACGCTGGTTGTCATCGCCTGGGGCGATAGAGCAAGGTGCATCAATGATGGAACCGTAGAATTCGATTGTGCCATGGCCCGCGTCCTGTGCAGCATTGGCAGCAGAAACAAAACCCAAAGCGATTGCGGCAACTGTGAATTTGTTCAGTTTCATTATTTCTATTCCTTTATAAATTGATTGATATAAACGACTAATTAACCATCCATGTCAAACATGGTCTGGGCACTGCAAAAAACATGAGGCGACCGCCCATTATCCAATAGGAATACGCTTCATTTTTTATACTTCCGGCACTCAAGGTTGGTTATATCGGTCAGCCTTCTACGCTGGTACCGTAATAGACCCGCAAGGTCTTATATAACCCAATCTTATTGGTGCAACCAATTTTCTTCATAACGGACACGCGGTGACTGCTGACCGTCTTAATATTAATCCCTAAAATCGCACCGATCATTTTTGGCGTGTAACCGCGAAAAAGATAATAGCAAATCCGCTTTTCTCTGTTGCTTAACGCAGCCAAGGTCCCTTTAGGGATAAACTTGTCGCGTTTTGCCCATGTTGTATTTGGTGAATCGGCAATTTGTGTCAGCAGTGCATTAGAGCACTCATTGGTCGCAATAAAAACAACCCGGTCTCTGTAGCGTTGCTCAATGCTTAGCGACAATATATTCAATAACGCCGTACTGGCAATCACTACCATCAACGTTCGGCTTTTCTTTTCACGTATCATTTCGCTAATCAGCAATGCACTGCGTGCCGAACCATCCGATATCGAATGCTCAAAGGCAACATGACTATGCTGTTGCTGCAACTTAATCAAGCTACACCTGATACCTTGTAAAAAGTAGCTATTATTGCTGGAGATATGGAATGAAATCTCACTTATATCTTCACTATGATAGTCGAAATCATATTCACCCACACCGTACCCGTCATCCATAACGCTACCAAACTTATCGCCAAATCCATATCGGCTATCGTACATCTGCTTCCCGCCACTATCGCTGAAAAGTTGGATGCATGTTAGCGATCGACTCCAAAATGCCATAATCAATTTATATCAACCTGTGAAATTTCATTTAAGTAATATAAAAAAATCAATAAAATCATATCATTGTAAAAAATTTCACTTAAGATCAACTTACCTTAAGAAGATGCCTAGAGCGGTATATTTGAGCATTAATCGACATTAATCAATTTACTAATCAGAAAAATCTTGCTAAGTTTTATAACGCAAGACCAGGAGCAGCCTGGTTCCTGGCTGTTCAACGGTGATGCATTAGCAATCAACAAGAAAAATCTCATTTAATAAACTGTATGCTATCCGTTATTTTTTGTTTTAATAACGCTCGTGATTTTGAACAAGGAAGTAAACGAAATGACTAGTAATTGTCGCGGTTATTATTATCTCATCGGTGACAGCGTTGAGTTCTGGCCTGAGGAAAACCTGCTTTACTCTCGTGTCAACGGTGAGAAAATCACGCTATTTATCGCAGCCTCACGCTGCCTTCAGCTTTTATTAAGCCAACAAGGTGAACTGGTTCCGCAGCGGAACCTGTTTGAAGCCGGATGGCAAAAAAATGGCTTAGAGGTGTCTAACAATACCTTTTACCAAAACATCCTTATGTTACGTAAAGGATTAAAGCTTGCCGGCTATGAGCAAGCAGTGATAAAAACAGTGCCCCGCCAGGGCCTTACCATTCCCTCAATAGTTCCGGTAGCAAGAATAATACCGGACATGAGTACAGCCTCTGCCGAAGAAATATCCATTGCTGCGGAGGAAAACCAGCCGTCAACACCCAGCAAGGTGGATAAAAAAGCATCCTCCCGGCCTCGCCATGTGTGGGCAATATTGCTTAGTCTCTCTTTCGGTATCGGTATTGTGCTGTTAGCTGCGTGGAATAGCTCTGAGAACAAGAATTTCTTCTCAAATTTTAACTTCGTAGGGAATATAGAGCAGTGTTCGGTCTATCTCGACAACGGCCAGACATCGTTGCAGTCCTACATGCAATTTATTGCGCAAAACAACTTCACCTGCAAAAAACAGGAAGTTGTCTACTTTACCGCCAACCCATTGGTTCCACGAGCCTCGGTAATTCGCTGCGAATGGCCATTTGCTTCAGGGACAAAGAATCTCTGTATTTCTGAATATTATCTGGAGTGGCAGCATAATGAATAAGCCCCAACTGTTCGGCGTATTTACACTACTCTCTTTGTTGTTCCTGTTGCTCGCGCTGGGGGCATACCGCCTCTATAGCCAATATCAGCAAACCCATTTTAGCTGCGAAGCCATGCTGCTTGTTCACAAAGATGATGCGGAGCTGGCCCTCATGGTTAACTTTATCTTCCAAGGTAATAACGGCATCGTCAGTCTGAAGGGAACCCTTAAGGAGGGCGACAAAACCACTAGCGTAAGCAGGAGAAACTATTTTGATTTCAGTCAGATAAAAACAGTTTATCACCTTAAGTCAATCTCGGCAGTGACCACACCGGCCGACAACAGTGACACCAAAGCTCTCGCCCGTTACCTCCCTCTGTTTTACCTGGAACCGGGACTAAAATTCGACTTCACCGCTTACTCTGCCACCAAAGAAGGGTATGTTTTTTCTACCGGGCAGGTGCCGTCATTTTACTGTGCACGTAAGTGAAATGCTGCGATACGGAGATAGGTGACCAGCAAAGGGCTGTTTGACGTTAACGAGTTTCGCTTGGTGGAGACGACTCTTTAGCGCTGGGATCGAATGGCAAAAACAAAAAACCGGAGGAAAGAGTCTCTTTCCTCCGGTGATGACATCGCCGTGGCGTGCTTATAGAACATCCACCACAACAACCGCAGACCCGCTAAACGCGCCAGCCTTTACAGTCCCCCCCGTGGGGGCGAGAGTAGATTCAATCTGCACATTTACCGAGCCATTAATGGTGATTGGCGATGGGAATTTCGAGCCATTGATGGTGATAGTCGATTGTATTCCATTGCCGAAACTGGTGGTGTTATCCGAGAGCGCGGGGACAGTTATCACAACTTTAGCTGGCGTCGGGCAAGTTATCGTCGCCGTCAGACTCGCGGTATTCCCAGCTATGGCAGTGCCGTCCACCAGCCCGTGGTCGAGAACTGTGGGCCCGGTTATATCGCACCCGGTGGTGAAGGGTTTGTTATTCGTATTTACGCACGAAGTTGTCAATCTCGCGTTCGTGCTGTTAGGACCTTCATAGACAACACAGGTGCGAGTATTTCCTGTGTTCGCATTAATCCTGCTAGCCTTACCCTTCCAGCTCCCGCCAGATCCTAGCCCCGTTCTCTTCATTAATTCCTTTTGGAAATCCGACCAGTAATAGTAATTCTTAGCGTAGCCTTGAGTAGAATAACTAAAGGCACAGTAGGTATCTGTGGCATAAGCATTCCATCCAACATTATTCTTGGTCACACACACGTCAAAGAACGAGGTCGTGCCCGGACGGATGTTTGTTGTATCGTATTGTTCGACACCGTCGGTATAGGTGAAAAACATCTCTTGTGTTGTTTGGTCGAATTGTGCGCTGGTGATGACGAACGCAGCAAAACTGGACGTACTGGTCATCAGGCAGAGTAAAGCAATTAGCGATTTCATTCGTTTCACGATGTCGTACATAAAGTTAGTCTCGATTGCAGGATAGGCAGGCAGCTAAGCGGAGGAACAGTTGCTACTGGTACTCCAGCGCAAAAGTCGCCGTGGCCGTAAATGCCCCTTCCACTATCCCTTGGTTGGCCTTGGCCGCGGGTTCTGCCTGCACATAGGCCTGAAGCGCAATCACCATATTGCCCTGCGTCAGCGGCGTGGTGGAGCTCTGGATATTGAGCGGCAACGCCTGGCCAGCCCCCGTTTCCATCCCCACCGCCACTCCGCGGGCCACGCTGGCAGCATCCAGTGCCAACAACCCTGGCAATGCCGTGCTCTCGGTGCCCATAAACGTCAGCTTCACACCTGTTGCCACCGCCTTATCACAGTCATCCAGATGCAACGAGAACGTCTGGCTCGGGGTGCGCGTATTGGTGTAAAGGAACTTGTTAACCAACGTGCCAAAATTCAGCTCTATCGCCTCGTCACCTGGGCGCAGGGTGCAGGGTGCATTTACCAACGCCCCTCTGAATTCCACGTTCTCGACCGCCTGCGCCGGTGCGCAGAATAAAAATGGGCAGGTCAACAGCAGTGCCAGACCGATCCGTGGTAACTCTTGCCATTGCTTCATCAAGCGGCTCCTATTGATATTCCGCCAGCAACGTGGCACGGGCAGTAAATGCCCCGGGGACCGGTGGCTGCGCCGGATCGGCTACCGGCACTGCGCTCAGCCCCGGGAGTGATTGCACGTTAACATTATTAAAATACGAGTTCTGCCAAGGGAACGGTAAGCCCCCCTCAAGCAGAATACGGATACCCAACCCCGTCAGATTGGTTTGAATGGCAGTGGCGTCAAAACTGCTCGGGGTCCCCTTGAAACTCAACTTAACCACCCCTGCCGCACTGCAATCAATCTGGTAAGGAATCGGCTTGCTGTAGCGCACCCCGTCAAGATTGCGGATCACCAGATTATCGCCAAAATCCACTTCGATCGTTTCACCGTTATTGATAGTGCAGGGCAGTGCCTCCACCAGGCCGCCCTGAAAGTTCACCTGCACTGCCTGTGCTGGCTGCACCAGCATGCCCAGCAACATAGCCAGAGAAACTGTTTTACCCGTCATTGTTCATCCCTCACTGATAGTCCACCAACAGCGTGGTAGCCGCGGTAAAGGTTCCCCCGCTCAGGGTGCTGGACTTAGCCTTAACCGGGACTGCCGTCAGTGCAGGGCGAGCCGGGTTGGTAAAATTGAGCCAGGTATTCATCGGCAGCTTGGCGCCGTCACTGCGCAGCTCCAGGCCCAGATTGGCTTTGCTGGTACCGAGCACGCTGGCATCAAAACCTGCCCCACCGCCCTGAAATTGCAGCTTCAGCGTTGCGGAGGTTGCGCCAGTGCAGTCCAGCGTATATGTGATAGGCTTTTCGTAATTAACCCCATTTATCCGCCCGGCCAGCATATCGGTGTCAAAATCCACTGAAATATCGCTGTTGCTGTTAATCACACAGGGCGGTGGCACCACCAAGGTACCGGTGAACTTGACGTCCACGGCCTGTGCCGGTAACGCGCTACCCAAAGCGGTCGTCAGGGCCAAAACAGGCCATAACGCTGTGAGCTGTTTCATAACACCTCCACCAGCAGCGTTGCCGTACTGTTGAATACCCCGCCCGGTAAAATGGCCCCCGGCCGTTTCACCGGCACGGCACTGATGGCAGGCGGTGTGGCCGAATAACTGAAGGTAAACCATTCACCCAGCGCTAACGCACTGTTGTCCGGTTTCAACAGTTTGATCCCCAGATCCGTAAAGTTGGTTGCCAACACGTCAGAATCAAAGCCGCTGACCGATCCCTGGAACCGCAGACGCAAGCTGGAAGTGCTGCCGGTACAGCTCAGGGAAAACGGCACCGGCGTGGCATAGTTGTTGCCATCAATGCTGGTAGTCTGCAAGGCAGAGCCAAAGTTCACGTCAATCGTGGTGTTGCCATTCACTATGCAAGCGGGTCCCGTCATCACGATCCCCTTGATGGTGAGGGCAAGCTGGTTGCTGGCCTGTGCCGTAGCCAGACACAATGCCAAGCCCCCCACCGTACCGAGGGCAGTACACATTAGGCTCCTGAGAATGGAGCGTCCCTTAAGCCGATAAACCAACCTATTCATAGCTCAGCCTGAAGTTGACATGGGCCAGATACGCGCCCGCTTGTAGCGGCGCCCCAGTGCGCTCCGGCGCGATGTAGTAGGTCAGCACGTTGCTGCCCGGTGTCAGTAATTGCGGTTGTCCTGCCAACCCCGGCACGACGTCACGGCGGGAGGCATCCGTCAGGCGCAGCCCCATACCGCCCACACCGCGCGCCAGGAACAGATTGGGCTCGTGGCTATCCTGCACGCCGGTAAAGGTCAATGACACTGCGGGCTGGTTGGTGCTCCAGGTCAGGTTGCCCTGCTGGTCACGATTGTTGGCAGCGCTGCGCAAGCAGTCTTGCAGGCGCAGTTGTACTGCCACCGCCGTTCCCCGATCGCCAACATGTTGCAGGCGACCCGTTCCCACCTCCCCCAACTCGACCGACTGGTCGGCGCTGCTCATCTCCAGGCGGCAGGCGCTTTCGGTCAACGCTCCCGACACGCGCAGCACACCGTGCTCACCGTCAATCACCCCCGTAGCAGCCTGCGCCACCGGGGAAAACAGGGCTGCCAGTACCATTCCGCTCAGGACGGAGTCCTTTACCGTCTTGCCGGGCAGTCTTCTCTTTTCCATGATTGTTTTCCTTGTTCTTCCTTCCCGGTTCATGCCCGCCGGGCATCGCCCAACACCACCACTGACGCCGGGTGATTATTTGTCGCGCTTGCTTTCATCTACCTGGCAGCTGTTACCCCCGCAGCGGAAGGTCAGTGCCGGTTGACCGCCGTAGTCATTGACATACACCAGCACCGGGGTCGCCCCTAACGCCGCCGCACTGCCGCCCAGTTTGACGCTGCCCTTTGGTGGCACCATCACCGGTTCAAAACCTTTCACCACTTCGCCTTCTTTCTGGGCGCTGGCGCCAATCAACGTCACAAAATACGGCGTTGGGTTGTTGACGGTGTATTGATCACCCTTTTTGCTCAGCGTCAGTTGCTCCTGATACGGCGTCGCCTGCTGTTTGGCTGCCGCTTCGGCTAGTGCAGCCGGGCGATAGAACATCTTGATGCGCGTTTGCAGGGCTATCTGCAATACGTTCGACTTGTCACTTTTCGGCGGGATTTCCCGCAGATTGAAGAAGAACAGCGATTCGCGATCCTGTGGCAACATGTTGGCTCCTGGGGTTGCCTGGATTTTCACCTGCGTCTGCCCTTTTGGTTCGACACGCTGTACCGGTGGCAACACGGTAAACGCACTGTTTCCTTCCAGCTTGGTGCCGTGGGCATCCTCCAGCCACCCCTGAGCCAGGTATGGCAGTTCCGGGTTCTGGTTGCGTACGGTCAGGCTCACAGACTTCTCATTCCCCGGGAATACCACGCGGGTCCGATCCAGCGAAATGGCCGCCTGCGCAGACGGAGCCAATGTGGTTAATGCGGCTCCTGCCAACAGGCTCATCACAAAAAATCTTTTCATCATCATTACCTATATTCTTCCTATCGGACGTCATCTCGGCAGGCTCAAAAGCCTGCGGACGATGACGCCCTTGACTGTTCAATGGGTTTACTTCGCTGCCGTTATCCCTTTACACAAGGCAACAGCAGATTGGCGGTCATCCCCGCCGGTATTTCCTTCGGCGGCGTAATGCGGCACTGTTCGGCATTGTTCCAGTGCACCGTCATGGTCTCACCCGGCTTGATACCGCTGAGGTAGACGTTGCCCGCATCATTCACCATGCCGGTTTCCTGTTGCTTGGCATTCAGCACCGTGGCACCGAAAGGCGGCACCGAACCATCGGCCAGACGTATTACCGCCATCGCCTTCTCACCCGCGACGACTTCAAAGTGACGATAGCCAATGGCTCCTTCCGTCAGCGTGCCTTGCAGCACTGAGCCGGTGGCTTGGGCGTTGTCCGCCAGTTTGTCTACGTCGATACGTACGCTGCTGCGGTAATAACTGTTCACATCCGCCACCACCGCTTTACCGAAGATATTGGAGTTGACCGTGTTGCCATAACCGCCCACTGGCACCCCTGCAACGCCATCGGTATCAATCAGCATCCGCGTCCCGCCCATTAGCGATGTACGATGCAAAGCACCACCTTCGCCCGTCAGGGTAGCTCCGCCCGACATCGACATCCCTGCCGAGCTATACTGCCCGGAACGGTAACTGGCCATGCCATTCACCTGTGCCAGGGTTCCACGGTGTGAGTAATAGCCACTGATATCAGCATCGCTATTCGCCATCCCAGCCCGGACCGTATAGTTGTCGGTATCACCGACCCGATCTGAATAGTTGACCGAGTTGGTATTGTCTCCTGCAGCATAAGACCCGTTATAGCCCAGCATGCCGCTGTTTCCCCATGGCATGGACAGCGACAGATACATGCCGTCATCCTTGGCGTTGCTGAAATTGTTGCGATAAGCCGTCAGCGACAGATTGACGTTACGAAAACGGCCAATATCAAAATAGCGCGCCAGCGTCATGTCATAGCGGTCACTGGTGGCCTGGTTCCAATAGGTCTGGTGGTTGTAGTTAAGGTACCCACTCATCGCCAGCGACTCGAACTGCTGGCTGAAGGACAGGGTATACATCTCCTTGCTACGCCCAGGGCTTACCCCATTGGCGTTATCCTTGGCACTCAGGTAGTCCGCCATCGACATAAAACCGCTGTCGGAGAAGCGGTAGCCGGCAAAGGTGACCTGGCTGCCGGTATCATCAAAGCGCTTCGAGTAGCTCAGGCGGTAGGAGCCCCCCTGCTGAGTGCCTTGATCCGGTAGCCTAGCCCGGGACTGCGTCACGTCCGCAGACAAGGCCCCAAAAATCATCAAATCACGCCCAATTCCCAGTGACAGGGCCGAGTATTCATCCCCACCCAACCCACCGCCGTACAGCGACCAGCCGTTACTCACGCCCCAGGAGAACTCACCCGTGGCAAACATCGGCCCATTGATATTATGTTGCCAGTCAGATGGGCGGCCTGCCGCCAGCTTGAAACGCACCTGCCCGGGTCGTGTCAGGTACGGAATGGTGGCGGTATCCACCTGGAAACGCTGCACGCTGCCATCCGCTTCCTCAACCCGTACATCCAGTGCGCCAGAGACCGCGCTATCCAGATCCTGAATACGGAATGGCCCGGATGCGACCAGGACTTCCTTGATCACCCGCCCCTGCTGGCTAATCACTACCTTTGCGTTGCCGCGTGCCACACCGGTGACTTCTGGCGCATAACCACGCAAATTCGGCGGCAGCATGTTGTCATCCGAGACCAGGCTGCCCCCGGTGAAACGGAAGCTGTCGAAGATGTCGGAATTAAGGAAATCTTCCCCTAGCGTCAGCTTGGCACGCAGCGGTGTAATAGCCCGGTAGGCGGTGTACTGCGTCCAGTCAAAACTGCGGGTATTCTCTTTCGCCGAATCGCTCTGATGGTCGATCCTGGTCTGCCAACTGGCCCGCAGCCGCCAGGCTCCCAGATTGGCCCCGGTCACTCCGTTGCCGCTGAGGTTGTACCCTTGAGTACCATCCCGGTTCTGCCGCTGAACCTGGGTATTAAGGCTGTAGTCCAGCAAAATGCCAGGGATCCCCTCTTCCCAGCGCGACGGCGGATCCCAGTTCGCACTGCTGTATTCCAGATAAGCCTGCGGGATACTGAGATACAGCGTGTTGGTACCGAGATCGGTTCGGGCCTGAAGCCCATCCAGGCTAGCCAGATCCAGACACTCCCCCTGATGCCACCAGGTCAACCCTGCCAGTGCGGCCTTGGTCAGCCCCAACTGGTCTACCATCTCTTTGCTCAGACAGACCTGGCTGCCTTTCGGATCGTCGTCCGGCGCCAAAAACGTCACTGGGCGTGCCGGTTGCACCTGGTTATTCAGGCTTAAAGCAAGGTCATAAGTGCCCGGCAGGATAAAACCCTGGTGCGAAAACTGGCCCAAATCAATGTTGTCACGATCTTTAAGATCCAGGACATCCGTGTTGAACTGGATATCTTTTGCCTGGGCCACGTTCACCGCACCGAGCAATACGCTGCTGCCCAGGCCGGCTTGACACAAGATGGCAAGCAGGGAGCGGGAAAAATAACGCGCCATGAAGAGAGTCCCTTTAGTAATAATCCATTCTGAACCGTATAGCCGAACGGTAATCCCCTGCTCGCAACGTCTGTTGGTTACCCACCAGGCTCAGGGTGTAATGCAGTTGCATTTCTCCCTGGGTCATGGCTCCGGCCTGCAAGGCATCCCCCGGTGCTGCTACCTCGCCTCTGGCATCACGTATCATCAACGCCACGCCGCGTGCCTCTCCGCTCACTCCGAAGTGACCGCGATCGTCATCACCGTCAAAGGTCACCTGAAAGCGCTGCCAGTCGGGGGCTGTCGCGTCAACACGGACCAGCACGCAATCCACCAGGCGGATGGCAAAATCTTTTTCTGGCCCGCGACCGTCCCGGATCAGTTGGCTGACCGGGAGGGTGTCCATCACCAGACTCTGGTCACGGTCCCCAACTTCAATTGCACAAGGCGTCTCAACAATGGCGCCTTCCATGCTGACGCGCCCCTGCCCCAGCACATCAGCGGAAAATGCACTCCCGGAAAACGCCAGGGCACAACACATCAGCAGGGAAGGCACCACACAAGGCGAAACGCCATAAGTCCATTTCATTAACCAACTCCATGGGTCGCAAAAAAAACCTGCGGCAGAGCCGCCGCAGGTTGTTCAGCACTACACAACGAACTTACTGGTAGGACAGTACGAAGTTGGTTGGAACCTGGAAGCTACCTGGTTTGATCACAGCGTCTTCGCCACCACCTTTCAGAGCCGCAGTGAAGCTCAGGGTGTTGTTGGTACCATTAACCACAGTCCGAGCTGCGGTAGGGGTGTTCAGAGCCACTTTGGCACCGTCAGCCTGAGACATCAGAATATAAGCACCTTCAGCAGTACCGATCAGACCCAGACTGGTAGCATCATATGAAGAAGCCGTACCGGTGAAGGTCACAGAGACTTTATCTTTGGTGCCTGCAGTAGCAATGACGCAATCTTTCAGCTCAATGCTGAAAGCTTCTGGCGTAGAGACACCGGTATTATTGTTAGCTGCCAGAGCAACGTTGGACACGGCACCCAATGGGATAACCTGATCCAGTGAACCTGCAGCGATAGAGCAAGGTGCATCGGTGATAGAACCGGTAAAGGTGATCTTGCCTTCGCCTTGGTTAGCTGCGTAAGCCGTGCTAGCCACCAGGGAAGCGCCAATGATCATTGCAATTGCTTTAACTTTCATGAAATCCGTTCCTATGATTTATATATTAACTAAAATGTTAGGCGGACTGTGAAATACACTGCCACGCCTTTTATCACTACCCAACAATATTTCCGTTGCTTAGGATTGGCGCTATAATACCGTCATAGGAAAATACTTATATAGGACATTCCTCTTTGTTTTTTCTTGCTGTCTTATAAAAAAAACCACCTCAGTGAGCAACTCAGCAAGTATATGTATATACTAGGAAATATCTTAATAATGCGTTTTAAATAAGCATTTATTGCTAGTGAAAAAAGCAAAAAAATGTCTATTTTCAGAATTTTTTTATCACTATTATCGGCATGAAATACATTGACGAACTATTTTTTACATTTGTGTAACTTCCCGTTGCGGGTTGAGCGTTCTCCCCTCCCCCGCATCCCGACATGCCACAAGCGGGGAACAATATCGGTTATAATACAAGATTGTGAGATTGCGGCGCTGTACTGTAGCCCGGCAGCAGAGTAGGCTGGTTTAATGAGGCAGAGTCAGGTCTTAACCTACAGAGGTGGACATGGTTTTTACGATTTTTAACATGATTGCGTTCAGGAGCGAAGACGGGGCGATGTGGAACATTGCACAGCCCGACAGAAGGCTCTCCTTCACTACCATTCCTACCCGGTTGTTCACCTACCTGTTGGAAAACGCCGATAAAATGGTAAGCCGGGAAGAATTACTCAATAATATCTGGAATAAATACGGTCTGGAACCTTCGAATAACTCGGTGAATCAGTATATTTCGCTGATCCGTAAGTCATTGAGTGAGTTAGGTTGTGACGAAGAGATCATTAAAACCATTCCTCGAGTCGGCTTTTATATTGCCCGGGAGATGGTGTCTGCCAGTTCGGAGACACCGCACAACGTCGAAACCACAAGCACCAAAGTTCAGCCTGCAATAGAGCAATCAAGGCTACGCGGAGTGTATAAACCCGCGTTGCTCGCCATCAGCTTGATTATCTCAACCTTATTGGTTCTGCAGCCCTTCCGCTCCGCTACTGGCCACCTGGATTACCGTTTTCCGAAGTCTACGCTGTATAAAATTGGCAATATAGCGACCTGCCCTGTCTATGCGCTTAGCGCTAGCTCACCTGACGTCGCTGCACGCAAGGAAAAATTGGCCGAAGAGTTGGCTGCTGCGCATGCTCCGTGCATCAACAATGAGATATTTATTTTTCACTCAGGCGAACACTATGCCTACCAACGGTCCGGCAGAGCATTCATAACCCGTTGCACCAATAGTGATCACACCCTGTCTCATTTCTCTGACTGTAAGGCCGTCTATGCTTTCGCTAAATAATCGCTCAGGCAGGTTCATCGGGTTGGTTGCTCTCGCCTTGGTCGCTGTAGCCTTGCTATTCAACCTCCTGATGCATAAATTTTTCATTACCGAGAAAGGCCCAAAAGTGAGCTGTGCCGCCTTTTTCCTGGTACAAAGCGACTTGCAAACCCAGGGCGTCATGAGTTTACATATTGATGGTGTAAGCCATGGGAGAATGCATATCTCAGCTACGGTCAAGGATAGCGTTGGCGCAGTAAAGTATAATCTGCTGCGCAATGTCAATTTTGAATATCGTTATGAAGGTGATGGTCACCTCGCCTTGCAACTGGTGGATGTCAATAAAAATGCCAGCGATACTATGCCGAATGAGTTGTTTAACCAGTCCATTTTTGATTTTTCGGTGAAAGCCCGGCAACTGAGGATCACCGAAGTGGGTGATGGCTACTTATTGTGGAATGACTTTTCGCCAGTGATGATGTGCATTCACAATCAATAACAGGCCAGTTTATGACTGAACAGTAAAGCGCTCTCTCTTCCCACTCTGCGAATGCGATGGCTGAAGGATGGTATCCAGCGCCATCGCACGGGTATTTCGCGGTTTATTGCACATGAGTATTACCGAACTTAAGCATATACAATTCATTGAAGTTTCTTGCCCCATGTCGTTTTACCGCCTTGGCCTTATAACCACTGACCGTTTTTATCGACAGATGCAGCATCTTGGCTATCTGTGATTGCGAGTACCCCTCCACTAAGAGCTTTACTACTCGGTGCTCTTTCTGCGACGACTTCAAGACTTCCCCCCAAATATCGCCAAAGATATTGTCCGCTACCGTCTTGGGTTGCGCTGAGTTCATAGCTCGGACCAGGTTTTTCAGATCGGCATAGGCGATTTTTTTATCAACTATAAAGTCGGATAAATGCTTAAGTATTACAGAACACTCTTTACCTTTGGAAAGCAGCGTGATCACATAAATCGTTTTGCTTTCCTTTTTAAGGCCATAAATCTGTTTTATGGTGCTGTATATATCGGTTGAGTCTCCATCAACAAAAGCAACGTAACTTTCATCATGATGCAAGCTTGAATTTGGCTCAGAGTTTAAGGACTCGACAATTGAATCGAAGGCAACCTTATTTAAAGGGCAAGGGTAATTCGTGTCAAACAAATACATGGATAACTTCCTGAAAGAATAATACTTGAATTTGGTGAAGCACCAGGCCTAAGGCTATTCAAGATAACCTTGTTCATTGTTAATCGACGTCAGAGGCCTAACCCCTTAAGGGTTTTGACTGATATCTACCTGGTGTTGAACTTATCGTTACTGCTCAGGATTGACGTTGTGCCTGCCAGGCCTAAACCCGGCAAACTGCACCCCACATCAATCTGAGCCTCAAGTTACAGGAAAAGTTATCACGCAGTTATTTATAACTGCAATTACGTTATTTATAGATTTAAATTCTAAATTTTAGATTTATTAATGGAGTTATAGGAATTTAACACCACGCAACCGCAGTGGAATTCAGCAGCAAGTCATCCTATTGCTTAACCTCAACACCAAGAATGCTGTCTATTAGGTGATATCAAGCATTATTCCTTAGCTTTAGCATGTAGAGCTCATTGAAGTTTCTTGCCCCATGTCTTTTTATCGCCTTAACCTTATAGCCGCTGATGGTTTTTATCGATAAGTTTAACATTTTGGCTATTTGGTATTGGCTGTGGCCATCCAACAACAGCTTCAACACCAGATACTCTTTCTGAGAAGACTTCAAAATGTCCCCCCAGATATCGCCAAAAACATTATCCGCTAACGCCTTGGGGCTTGCCGTAACCATGGTTCTGATCAGCCGTTGCAG
>NZ_JAELTL010000056.1:0-33285 GCF_016428815.1 Serratia sp. ASV30
ACGTCGAGTTACCGGTTACATACTCATAATTAAAAGGAATAAAAAATGAATTTCATCAAATATGTGCTTTGCGCTCCAAACGATGATAATGACACAATGACAGTCACTGGCAGTGGTGGTTTTGGTGATACAACTCATGGTGGGGCAGATAATGGAAGAGATGGCAGTTCATCAAGTATCAATCGAAGTGAAAAAATGAATGATGCTGAATTTAATGCGGTTTACGCAAAACTTCTCGAAAATGAAAGCAAAGTCCCTTACATGTATCTTGATAGCAATGGTAATGTTACTGTAGGTGTCGGAATTAAGTTGCCTTCTGTTGCAGCGGCACAAAAAATGGGTTTTTTAAAAACTGATGGGAAACGGGCAACGGCAGCAGAAATCAAGGCAGAGTTCGATCGTGTTAAGTCGGTCGGTAAAGGAAAGATTGCTTCCGCTTATAAGTCATCAGGTTCATTGACACTGAGTGAGGCTGAAATTAAATCTTCATTCCGTGCCTATGTTGATAATGACCGCAAGTCTCTACGCGATCGATACCCAAGTTTTTATGATTTTAGTCTGAAGATCCAAGTGGCCTTGCACGATATGATTTATCAATTAGGTGTTGCAGGTCTTGGGAAATTCACTAACTTTAACACAGCTGTCAATAAAAAAGACTGGGCTAAAGCTGCCATTGAATCTAAACGACCGGATGCAAACGCAGCTCGAAATAAGTTTGTCAGCGATACCTTCAATGAAGCACGCGCTATTCAATTTGCGGCAGAGCAGAGGGCTGAGGAGGAAGCACGACGCAGTGAGCACTAAGATTTAACAGATATGCCGCCCCTAGGGGCGGCTAATCAAAATACACGAATTTCTTTGGCGACAGAGAAACTACCGTTTTTGTTTTTTGTCAGTAAGAAGTAGCGTGAATCTTGAACTGTGGCATCTTTAATAGCGTAACCTTGTTCAAGAATATACACGTCTTGCTTGCCCTTTAACGTTGTTTTTCCCAGGAACGATAGATAATAGATGCCGTTAACACTATCACTAAAGTTGTAACTCCCGTCTGCTAAGCCTGCGTATTTGATGCTCATGTCTATGTCGTGAAGTGTCTTTCCATCTTTGATAGCGCTCTTTCTTTTCTTAATATCATCATCGTTGATTGCATGATAAATGTTGGCGGGTAGTTTACGAGGCAACGAGTTAACATCAATGCCTGTCACCCCATTCTTTTTTTCATTTATGTCTTTCGGGTTGATGGACTTAATTAGTAAGCAAGATGAAAGATTGTATTTAAGAGTATTGAATTCATTGGTGCTACTTGTCTTTTCAATAGGCGAACCATACTTCAAATATGCGTCATTAAACTCTGAGCAAGAGTGCACAAAAGTCTTTGAGCTATCTTTTTTTTCAAAAAAGAACGATTGTGATAAATCCGTGTTGTTGCTGAATATATTTTGATTGATTTCACTTTCTGTAGGGATCTTAGCGAAGGTCAATGATGAAAATAAAATTAAGGGCGAGAGGTAGAGAGCGAGTTTCTTATCCATAGCCATAATGTTACCCAGATAAAAAGGTTGGTTAGTTCACAGCTCAATCACCACTGAGTGTAGTAGGGTGCTTTCGCTAAGTGATTATTTTTTTGACAGTAATGTTATCTACCTCCTGACAAGAAAAATCAATATCTTGGTAAAGAGATTTTTACTTATCGTGCCCATTGGTTCTTGTGCACCTTGGGCACATTTCGTTGTCTGGTCGGCCTTCCATCCGTCACCACGTGCAGCTTTGTCTGCCTGGCGGCATGCTGTTTGCACCAACTCACAACGGAGCAAGCCGCTTATGGCTGACTATCATCACGGCGTACGTGTCATCGAAATCAACGATGGCACCCGCGTAATCTCTACCGTTTCGACGGCCATCGTCGGCATGGTCTGCACCGGGGAAGATGCCGATGCCACGCTGTTTCCCCTCAACACCCCGGTATTGATCACCAACGTGCTGGCCGCCAGTGGCAAGGCCGGTAAAAAAGGCACCCTGGCCGCGTCACTGCGCGCCATTGCCGAACAGGCCAAACCGGTTACGGTGGTGGTGCGTGTGGCCGAAGGCAAAGACGAAGCCGAAACCACCTCCAACATCATCGGCGGTGCGGATGAGAATGGCCGCTATACCGGCATGAAAGCGCTATTGGCCGCGCAAGCAGAATGCGGGGTTAAACCGCGTATCCTCGGCGTTCCTGGATTGGATAACCAAGCGGTGGCGACGGCTCTTGCCAGCGTCTGCCAGCAGTTGCGCGCCTTTGGTTATATCAGCGCGTTCGGTTGTAAAACCGTGTCGGAGGCCATCAAGTATCGCGACAACTTCAGCCAGCGTGAACTGATGCTGATCTGGCCTGAATTTATCACCTGGAATACCACCGCCAACAGCAGCGATATTGCCACGGCCACCGCCCGTGCGCTCGGTCTGCGTGCCAAAATCGACACGGAAACCGGCTGGCACAAAACCCTGTCCAACGTCGGCGTCAATGGCGTGACCGGTATCAGCGCCTCGGTGTTCTGGGATTTACAGTCACCGGGCACCGATGCTGATCTGCTCAATGAAGCCTGTGTCACCACACTGATCCGCAAAGACGGTTTCAAGTTCTGGGGCTCCCGCACCTGTTCGGATGATCCGCTGTTCCTGTTTGAGAACTACACCCGCACCGCGCAGGTGATTGCCGACACCATGGCCGAGGCGCACCTGTGGGCCGTTGACCGCCCGGTTACGCCCACGCTGATCCGCGACATGATCGACGGCATCAAGGCCAAATTCCGTGAACTGAAATCCGCCGGGCTGATTATCGACGGGGATTGCTGGTATGACGACAGCGCCAACGACAAAGAAACCCTTAAGGCCGGCAAGCTGTTTATCGATTACGACTATACCCCAGTGCCACCGCTGGAAGATTTAACCCTGCGCCAGCGTATCACCGACAAGTATCTGGTGACGTTCGCCGCGTCCGTGAACCGCTAAGGAGCCGTTGCGTTATGGCACTGCCGAAAAAACTGAAGTACCTGAACCTGTTCAACGACGGTTACAGCTATATGGGCGTGGTGTCCTCGCTCACCTTGCCCAAGCTCACCCGCAAGCTGGAGAAGTATCGCGGAGGCGGCATGAACGGTGCTGCATCTACCGATATGGGGCTGGACGATGACGCGCTGGCCCTGGAGTGGTCGATGGGCGGCCTGGATGAATTGGTGTTGCAACAGTGGGGCAGCGTCGATGCCGTGCCGCTGTGCTTTGCCGGTTCCTTCCAGCGTGACGATACCGGTGAGGTCTCCGCCGTGGAGGTGGTGTTGCGTGGTCGCCATAAGGAAATCGACTTTGGCGAGTACAAGCAAGGGGAAGACACCGAAACCAAGGTGGCGACCGAATGCACCTACTTCAAGCTGACCATTGACGGTAAAGAGCTGATTGAAATCGACACCGTGCATATGGTGGAGAAGGTCAACGGCGTTGACCGCCTGGCCGAACACCGCAAAGCCATCGGCCTGTAATTCTTGCGCCAGTCTACCCGGCTGGCTGCCATCCCTGTTTGTTGAGAGAACATCATGAAAGACGAAAAAGATGACAACCTGGTGACGCTGGAAAACCCGATCCAACGCGGTGACACCACCATTACAGAAGTCCGTATCACCAAGCCCAACGCAGGCACTCTGCGTGGTGTCGGGCTGGCGGCTGTTGCCAATGCCGATGTTGATGCGCTGCTGATTGTCCTGCCGCGCATGACCTACCCGAACCTGACCAAAGACGAATGCCACCGCCTGGAGTTGCCTGACCTGGTGGCACTGGCCGGTAAGGTTGTCGGTTTTTTGTCGCCGAACTCGGCAGCGTAGCACTGGACGCCCGCCTGGGCGTGGATGATCTGATGGCGGATATTGCGGTGATATTCCACTGGCCGCCGTCGGAAATGGCCGGGATGTCGCTCACCGAGCTGCTGAACTGGCGGGATAAAGCGGTGCAACGCAGTGGAGTGAACCATGAGTAATCGGCTACAGCTTCAGGTGTTGTTGAAGGCTGTCGACCAGGCCACCCGCCCGCTCAAGAGTATCCAGCAGGCCAGTAAAAAGCTGGCCGCGGATATCAACGTGACTCAGGGTACCCTCAAATCCCTGGACGCACAGGCGCGCCGGATTGAGGGGTTTCGTAAAACCAACGGGCAATTGGCGGTCACCGGCGAGGCACTCAAAAAGGCCAAGGCCGAAGCGGCAGCCCTGGCCGTGCAGTTCAGGGCCACGGCAAACCCGACGGCGCAACAGGCGCGGTTACTGGCCGCATCCAAACGGGCCGCCAATGAGCTGCAAACCAAATACAACGGCCTGCGCCAGTCGGTGCAACGCCAGCGGGAGGCACTCAACGCTGACGGCATCGCTACCCGTAACCTGAGCGCCGAACAGCGCCGGTTAAAAGCCAGCGTGACTGAGGCCAGCGTTAGCCTGGCACGTCAGCGGCAAGAGCTGGAACGCCTGAGCCAAAAGCAGAGTGCAGTGAACCGCGTCAATGCACGTTACCAGAGTGGTAAAGTGCTGGCCGGATCAGTACGCAATGCCAGTGCCGCTGGGGTCGGGGTTGCCACTGCCGGGCTGTACGCCGAAAGCCGGTTTATTGCACCGGGCGTCGAGTTTGACCGGCAGATGTCGGATACCCAGGCCACCCTGGGACTGGCAAAGAATGACCAGCAACTGGCGGCGATACGCCAACAGGCGAGGGACATTGGCGCGACCACGGCGTTTTCTCCGACCGATGTCGCCCGTACCCAATCGGTGTTGGCTAAATCTGGTTTTGACGGTAACGCCATCCTCAAATCGACCGAGTCCACCGTCAATCTGGCGTTGGCGTCTGATTTGGACATTGCCGACGCGGCAGACATCATCACTAACATGCAATCGGCGTTTAACCTGCCGATCGATGAGGTGCAGCGTGTTGCCGATGTGATGACCAAGGGGTTCACCAGCTCCAATAGCAACCTGATGGATTTTGGCGAGGCGATGAAGTATGTCGCGCCGATTGCCGAAGCCGCCGGGGCCAGCATTGAAGACACCACCGCGATGCTCGGCGTACTGGCGGATAACGGCATCAAGGGCAGCATGGCCGGGACGGCGACCAGCGCGATGTTTACCCGCCTTCAGTCCCCGGTTGGGCAAGCGGGGGATGCGTTGTCAGAGTTGGGGGTAAAAACCCAGGACGACAAAGGCAACATGCTGCCGATTGCCGGTATTCTCAAGAAAATCGATTCGTCGTTTAAAAAACACAAACTAGGTACCGCGCAGCAGGCGGAGTACCTGAAGGTGATTTTTGGCGAAGAGGCGATGAAAGGCGCTATCAAGCTGATCGGTGCCGCCGGTAACGGCAAGTTGGCGACCAAACACGACACGGTCACTCGCTCCCAGGGCGCGACCGCGCAGATCGCCAAGGTCAAGGTAGACAACCTGGACGGCGACCTGAAAAACCTGTTCTCCGCCTGGGAAGACGTGCGTATTGAGGTGTTCGACGGGCAGAACAATGCGCTGCGTCAACTGACCACCACTGCAACGAATTGGCTGGCAACCGCTGGCTCCTGGGTAAGGGCCAATCCTGAACTGGTCGGCACCCTGGTGAAAGTCACCGCCGGAGTCACTGCGCTTATTGGTGGGCTGGCCGCGCTCGGTCTGATTGCCTGGTCGGTGATGGCCGGGGTCAATATGTTGGTGGCCGGTGCCGGGTTGTTGGGCACCGTGTTTACTGTGGTGGGGGGCGCGGTTGCGGCAGCGTTTACGGCCATTACCTGGCCGGTGCTGGCATTGATTGCCGCTGTGGCGGCTGGTGCGTTGCTTATCCGCAAATATTGGGAGCCGATCAGCGCCTTTATCGGTGGCGTGGCCGAAGGCTTTAAGGCGGCTATGGCTCCGGTGGCTGCGGCCTTCTCACCGCTCAAGCCGATTTTCGACTGGTTTGGCGAGAAGATTAAAGCCGTCTATGACTGGTTTATGGCGCTGCTGGCCCCGGTGAAGTCTATCCAGGCCGAGCTACAAAGCGCCGCCGAGATGGGGCGCAAGTTTGGATCCGCCATTGCGGGCGCATTGAACCTGCCCATGCAGGTACTGGAGAAGCTCGGCAGCAAGGTCGGTTGGCTGGCGAAAAAGCTTGGATTGATGAAGGACGAAACCGCCGAGTTGGATAAGCAGACGGTGATCAATGCCCCGACGGCTACCGGTACCGACGGGCTGGGTTATTCGCCCAGCGGTGGCTTGCTGGCGGCCAATCCTGTACCGCTAGTGAAAACGGCTCCGCCCGTGGGCGCGACTGGTGTGTTACCGGCCCCGGTGATTAATGTGGCTTCTAACACGACTTTACCACCGCCCGTGGTGCAGGTTTCCCCGGCAGCCATCGCTTTGTCACCGGAGGTTGAGGCACCCGACCAGCCCACGACATCCGCCATGGCCCCAGAACAGCCCGCGCCGTCGGTGAATGTCCAGGCCGCCAAGCCGTTAGCCCCGCAGCGTTACACACCGGTGGTGCCGGGGGCGTCCAGCGCCTACACCGACAACAGCGTGACGCATAACAAGTTTGATGTTGTCGTTCCCCCAGGGATGAGCCAGGAAGAGGTTATCCGGTTGTTGAATGAGGCGCAGGCGCGGCAAGAGCGCGAACGCCGCGCCCGTGCGCGCAGTGCCATGACCAACTAGAGGAAAATCTTCATGATGCTGACATTAGGGTTCTTTGTTTTCATGCTGCAGACGCTGCCTTACCAGTCGATGCAGCGCACGGCGGATTACCGCTGGCCGACCAATGGCCGGGTGGGGCAGCGGCCTGCCGCGCAGTTCCTGGGGTTGGATGAGGAGAAAATCACGTTATCCGGGGTGTTGCTGCCAGAAATCACCGGCGGACGCTGGTCACTGCTGACCGTGCAGTTGATGGCGGAGCAGGGCCGCGCCTGGCCGCTGATTGAAGGCACCGGCACCATTTACGGTATGTTCGTGATCGAGTCGGTGAGCGAGACACACAGCCAGTTCTTTGCCGACGGCAGCCCGCGCCGCACCGAGTTTACGCTGACGTTAAAACGGGTCGATGAGTCGCTGGCGGCGATGTTTGGCGACCTGCGACAGCAGGCGGGGGAGCTGTACGGGCAAGCCGGGGAACTGGCCGGAAAGGTGGGCGGGTTCTTGTCATGATAACCGACGTATCCTTACCCGCTGGGGCGCGCATTGCCCCGGACTTCTCCCTGACCCTACAGGGAAATGACATCACGCATAACATCCGCGCCCGGCTGCTGTCGTTAACGCTGACGGATAACCGAGGCTTTGAGGCTGACCAGCTCGATATCGAACTGGACGACAGCGACGGCCTGATGGTGATGCCGCAGCGTAATGCGGTGCTGTCACTGGCGCTCGGTTGGCAGGGCTCACAACTGATACACAAAGGGCGGTTTACGGTGGATGAGGTGGAACATCGGGGCGCACCGGATACGCTGACGATCCGCGCACGTAGCGCCGATTTTAGGGGCTCGCTCAATACCCGTCGGGAAGCCTCTTACCACGACACCACCCTGGGGGACATCGTGCAGCAGATTGCTGCACGCAATACGCTTACCGCCAAGTTGGCCGCCGGGTTGGATGCGATAAAAATCAGCCATATCGACCAGACACAGGAAACAGACGCGGCGTTTGCTACCCGACTGGCCTCGCTCAATGGCGCAGTGGCCGCCGTTAAAAATGGGTGCCTGCTGTTTATCCGCCCAGGGAACGGCACCACGGTGAACGGCAAACCGCTGCCGGTGATGACTATTACCCGCCGTGATGGCGATCGGCACAACTTCAGCCTGGCCGATCGGGATGCCTACACGGGCGTGACCGCAAGCTGGCTTAACACCCGACAGCCCAAACCGCAGAAGGTGAAACTGCAGCGCAAACCCAAAACGCAGCACCTGCGTGCACTGCAACACCCGAAGGCCAAACCGGCCATACAGAAGGCAGCTAAACCGGCTGAACCGCAGAAAGGGGAATACCTGGTCGGCGCGGAAGATAACGTGTTCACCCTCCCGACGGTCTACGCCACGCAAGCCGCTGCTATGCGTGCCGCGCAGGCCAAATGGGAGACGCTACAGCGCGGTGTGGCCGAGTTCTCGTTATCCCTTGCCATGGGCCGTGCGGATCTCGTACCGGAAACCCCGGTGCAGGTGAGCGGGTTTAAACAGGTGATCGACGCACAACCCTGGATCGTGAGCAAGGTGGTGCATAACCTGAGTAACAGCGGTTTTACGACGGCGGTAGAGTTAGAGGTTTTGTTGTCTGATGTGAATTATAGAGTTTCAAAAAGTGAATAATCAGAATTGTAAATTCACTTAAAGTAAGTTTTTTTTCTGATCGTGCGGCGTATTATCGCGGGAAATGAGCTAAGGAGGAGGGGATAGTAGATGATGCATTGCCCGCTATGCCGAACAGCAGCACATGCCCGTACAAGCCGTTATCTGAGTGAGAACACCAAAGAGCGTTATCACCAATGTCAAAACATAAACTGTAGTTGTACGTTTGTGACCCTGGAGTCTATCCAACGCCAAATCGTGACGCCGGGGAAGATTGATATCGTGCCGCCACACCCAACCAGGGGAAATCAGGGAGCACTTTGGATCTGACAAGAAGCCTGCGAAAGCAGGTTTTTTTGGCCTGGAGGTTTCCACTGCCAAAATCCACCGCCACTTTATCGCCACTGAAATTTTAGATAATAAAAAATCCACCGTGGAAGGTGGCTTAATTATATGATTTTAAAGCTAAAATTTGGTGGCCCCTACTGGACTTGAACCAGTGACCAAGCGATTATGAGTCGCCTGCTCTAACCAACTGAGCTAAGGGGCCAGGCGGCGTGATTATACGGTAATCATGGGATACAGGTCTACACCCATAAAACCATATGATGTTTTTATGCACAGTTCTAGCCTGTTGTAATTGCAGGCAGATTTTGCGATAACCGCTGTTAATTTCTTTTAACGGACTGGTGATACTCATGGAACTCTTGGCGCCAAACCTACAGGTGGTGTTCTGCGGCATCAATCCTGGTCTTTCCTCTGCCCATCAGGGCTATCCCTTTGCCAACGGCAGTAACCGCTTCTGGAAGGTGATCCATCAGGCGGGTTTCACCGATCGCCAGTTGGCACCGGAACAGTGGCTACAACTGCAAGATAATGGCTGCGGGATCACCGCTCTGGTCGCGCGCCCAACGGTGGCTGCCAGCGAACTGTCACGTGATGAGCTGCGCGGTGGTGGAGAGGTGCTCAAAGAAAAAATTCTGCGTTACCAACCGCGTGCTTTGGCGATCCTGGGGAAACAGGCGTTCAGCAGTGCGTTTGGCGTGCGTAATGCAGCCTGGGGGCGACAGGAAATGATGCTGGGTAAAACCGAGGTGTGGGTATTGCCTAATCCCAGCGGATTGAACCGTGCCACGCTGGAGCAGCTTACCGAGAGTTACCGCGAGCTATTCCTCGCGCTGAAATAAGGCATAAAAAAACCCCGGCGAGCCGGGGTTCTTACGAGGTCGTTAAACCTTAGTCATCCAGGAAGCTACGCAGCACTTCTGAACGGCTTGGGTGGCGCAGTTTACGCAACGCTTTGGCTTCGATCTGACGAATACGCTCACGGGTAACGTCGAACTGTTTGCCCACTTCTTCCAGCGTGTGGTCAGTGTTCATATCGATACCGAAACGCATACGCAGCACCTTCGCTTCACGTGCGGTCAGGCCAGCCAGGACGTCGTGCGTGGCAGAACGCAGGCTTTCAGAAGTAGCAGAATCCAGTGGCAGCTCGAGGGTGGTATCCTCGATGAAATCGCCCAGATGTGAATCTTCATCATCACCAATCGGCGTTTCCATGGAGATCGGCTCTTTGGCGATCTTCAGCACCTTACGGATTTTGTCTTCTGGCATCAGCATACGCTCGGCCAGCTCTTCCGGCGTTGGTTCACGGCCCATCTCTTGCAGCATCTGGCGCGAAATACGGTTGAGCTTGTTGATAGTCTCAATCATATGCACCGGAATACGGATGGTACGTGCCTGGTCGGCGATAGAGCGGGTGATAGCCTGACGGATCCACCAGGTGGCGTAAGTTGAGAACTTGTAGCCACGGCGGTATTCAAACTTGTCTACCGCTTTCATCAAGCCGATGTTGCCTTCTTGGATCAGATCCAGGAACTGCAGGCCACGGTTGGTGTATTTCTTGGCGATCGAGATAACCAGACGCAAGTTGGCTTCAACCATCTCTTTCTTCGCGCGGCGGGCTTTCGCTTCACCGATCGACATACGACGGTTGATGTCTTTCACCTGCTCGATGGTCAGGCCGGTTTCTTCTTCGATCTGACGCAGTTTTTGCAGGCTGCGCTGAACATCTTCATTAACGTCTTTCAGCTTCTCTGACCATGGTTTACCCATTGCCAGTGCCGCTGCGAACCAGGTATCGCTGGTTTCGTTGCCAGCGAACAGGGTGACGAAGTTTTTCTTCGGCATTTTGCACTGCTCAACGCACAGCTTCATGATGATACGTTCTTGCGTACGAACGCGATCCATCATGGTACGCATGCTGTTGACCAGGAAGTCGAACTGTTTTGGCACCAGGCGGAACTGCTTGAACACTTCAGACAGCTTCAGGATCTCTTCTGCTGCGCTGGCGTGGCTGCGGCCGTTCTTTTTGATAACCAGACGAGTGGCTTCGTACTGATCGCGCAGATCGGTAAACTTCTGGCGCGCCAGTTCAGGGTCGATGCTGTTGTCGTCTTCAGCTTCGTCTTCTTCGTCTTCGTCTTTTTCGTCGTCGTCCTGCTCTTCGGTGGTTAATTCAGAACCGATGTGCGTTGCGGTAGGTGCGATGTCTTCTTCCGCGTTAGGATCGACGAAGCCGGTGATCAGATCGGACAGGCGTGCTTCGCCAGCCTCGACACGATCGTACTGCTCCAGCAGATAGGTGATGGCTTCAGGGTACTCAGCAACCGAGCACTGCACCTGGTTGATGCCGTCTTCGATACGCTTGGCGATGTCGATTTCGCCTTCACGCGTCAGCAACTCAACGGTACCCATTTCACGCATGTACATGCGCACTGGGTCAGTGGTACGCCCGATTTCAGATTCTACGCTGGACAGCACCTGAGCGGCAGCTTCTTCCGCATCTTCGTCTGTGCTGTTGGTGTTTTCAGCCAGCAGCAGGTCATCGGCGTCCGGTGCTTCTTCCATCACCTGGATGCCCATGTCGTTAATCATCTGGATGATGTCTTCGATCTGATCGGAGTCGACGATATCTTCCGGCAGATGGTCATTGACCTCAGCATAGGTCAGATAGCCTTGCTCCTTACCACGTTGGACAAGAAGTTTAAGCTGTGACTGCGGGTTTTGCTCCATAAGACGGTATCCACACTTCAGAGTATTTGGGTTGGTGTCGGTCGGCGAAACCGCCAACAATAGCATTTGGGGCGTTTTTGTTGTTGCCGCGGCCCACTGTGGCGGCATATTGCAGGGCTCTGCCCTCGCATTTATCGGCACTTAAGCCGTTTGGTATTCAGTCTTTCTTCGCCAATGCCAGTTGTAATGACCAGAGTTCCTTGCGTTCGTCTGCATTCAGGCCATGCGTTCTGTCACGTGCGATCAAATCTTCCTGACGTTTTTCCAGCACCGAGTCATAGAGATTCGTCAGAGTATCTAAAAAGTGTTGCTCAACTTGTTCCTCAACGATCATATGGTTCCATGTCGCCAAGGTTTCAAGCTGCTGGCTCAATTTGTTATCTCGGTACAACTCCAGCAACTGGCCGGTAGTCAGGCCCGGCTGGGCTAAACAGGTCTGCACCAGTTCAACAAATAACGGTAAACCCGCCTGTTTAGTCTGCTCGAGCCCTTCCAGGGAAGGGATAAGTGTAGCCAAACGCGGATTTTGCACCAGTAATCCTATCAGTATACGCATGGTTGTGCGTTTTAGCTGGGGCGCCTGATAAGTATTCGCATTTTCCGCCTGTTTGGGCATCAGCTTGTCGAGCTGGCTATCGTCCAGCAGGCCCAGTTTGCTGCCTAGCTGTTGGCGCAGGTAGAGACGCAGTGTCTCGCCTGGTACCTGAGTGATCAGCGGTAGCGCCAAAGTACTCAGTTTGGCACGGCCATCCGGGCTGCTCAGGTCGACCTGTGGCATCAACGTTTCAAACAGGAAAGTGGAAAGCGGCTGCGCCAGCTCCATTCGCTGTTCGAAGGCGTCTTTGCCTTCTTTACGGACCAGGGTGTCCGGGTCTTCGCCGTCTGGCAAAAACATAAACCGTAACTGACGCCCGTCGTTCAGATAGGGCAGTGCGGTTTCCAACGCGCGCCAGGCGGCTTCACGGCCAGCCCTGTCGCCGTCGTAACAGCAGACAACGTTATCGGTGGCGCGGAACAGCAGCTGAATATGTTCAGCCGTTGTTGAGGTTCCGAGTGAGGCAACGGCATAATCAATGCCATATTGCGCTAACGCCACCACGTCCATATAGCCTTCGACCACCAGCAAACGTTGCGGGTTGGCATGGCTCTGCTGTGCTTCATACAAGCCGTACAACTGACGGCCCTTGTGGAATACTTCGGTTTCCGGCGAGTTCAGGTACTTGGGCATACCGTCGCCCAGTACGCGCCCGCCAAAAGCGATTACCCGCCCGCGTTTGTCGCGGATGGGGAACATCACCCGTTCGCGGAAGCGATCGTAAGTGCGCCCTTGATCGTTAGTCACCAACATTCCGGCATCGTTCAGTGCTGCCCGGCTGTCGGTATCACGTCCGAAACGTTTTAACGCATTATCCCAACCGGCAGGTGCAAAGCCGATGGCAAAATGGCGGATAACGTCGTCACTCAATCCGCGCTGTTGCAGGTAGTTGCGCGCCTGCGTCCCGTTGGATTGATGCAGTGACTGTTGATAGAACGCGCTGAGCTGTTCCATCAGTTGATATAGGCTTTGACGCTGATGGCGTTCGATTGGCGTCGGTCCGGTGCCTGCCTCGTAAGGCACTTCCAGCCCGTGCATGGTGGCCAGTTCCTCGATGGTTTCGACAAACTCGAGTCTGTCGTAATTCATCAGGAAGTCGACGGCGTTACCGTGCGCTCCACAACCAAAACAGTGATAAAACTGTTTGTCGCCATTAACGGTGAATGAAGGCGTTTTTTCGTGGTGGAACGGACAGCACGCGTGATAGTTCTTGCCCTGCTTTTTAAGCTTTACCCGGGCGTCGATCAGATCGACGATGTCGGTACGAGCCAGCAAGTCATTGATAAATACACGCGGAATTCGTCCAGCCATAAGCCCCTGTTACGATTGCCTATAAACGAGAACAAGCCGCGCATTCCTTTCGGAAAGCACGGCCTTCGTATGCAACTACTCGGTCTGCGTGTTCTTGAAAAAGAAAAAAATCACGCGGTGGGGTTACCCCCGAAGGATTAATACAGACGAGTGCGGCGTGCGTTTTCGCGAGCCAGTTTCTTCGCGTGGCGTTTTACTGCAGAAGCTTTAGCGCGTTTACGTTCGGTAGTCGGTTTTTCATAGAACTCACGACGACGAACTTCAGCTAAAACACCCGCTTTTTCGCAGGAACGCTTGAAACGACGCAGTGCAACGTCAAATGGCTCGTTTTCACGTACTTTAATTACCGGCATGTGCCTCTCACCTCAATAGAATTCGGTTTGCTGCTGGCCAAGCGCCAGCCTTTTCAAAATGGTGCGGAATTTTACTTCAATGGATGCTGCTTTGTAAAGCACCATAGCAAATTGAAACACGCCGCGTTCCGGCAAACTCGCGCAATTATGCATCGGCCGCCGATTATAGACTAATCAGAAAAAATTGCTCGTTTTTAATCACCCGGCGGGCAACCTTGTGAATCATCGACATAGCGCACCATCGCGCCCAGGGTGCTGCAGGCTGGCGGTAAATGGCGTTGATTGTGATAAACTGGCGGCCGCACGTGAATGATGGGAAATGTAATGCGCGTATTGGGTATAGAAACGTCCTGCGATGAAACCGGTATTGCAGTGTATGACGATCAAGCCGGTTTGTTAGCCAACCAACTCTACAGCCAGGTGAAACTGCATGCCGATTACGGCGGCGTGGTGCCGGAGCTGGCTTCACGCGATCACGTGCGCAAGACCGTGCCGCTGATCCAGGCTGCACTGAAAGAGGCGAACCTGAAGCCTGGCGATATCGATGGCGTGGCGTACACCGCCGGGCCGGGTCTGGTGGGGGCTTTGTTGGTCGGGGCAACCATTGGCCGCGCGTTGGCGTTTGCCTGGGGCGTGCCTGCGGTGCCGGTGCATCATATGGAAGGCCACTTACTGGCACCGATGCTGGAAGATAACCCTCCGGAGTTTCCGTTTGTGGCGCTGCTGGTGTCTGGTGGCCATACCCAACTGATCAGCGTGACCGGAATTGGTGAATATACCTTGCTGGGGGAGTCGGTCGACGACGCCGCTGGCGAAGCGTTCGACAAAACCGCCAAGCTGTTAGGGCTGGATTATCCCGGCGGGCCGATGCTGTCGAAAATGGCGCAGCAGGGCACGGAAGGGCGTTTTACCTTCCCACGCCCAATGACGGACCGCCCAGGGCTGGATTTCAGTTTCTCCGGTTTGAAAACCTTTGCCGCCAATACTATCCGCTCTAACGGCAACGACGATCAAACCCGTGCCGACATTGCCCGTGCCTTTGAAGATGCGGTGGTGGATACACTGGCGATCAAATGCAAACGCGCGCTGGAGCAGACCGGGTTTAAACGCCTGGTGATGGCTGGTGGTGTCAGTGCCAACCGCACGTTGCGCAGCAAGCTGGCTGAATTGATGAAAAAACGCGGTGGCGAAGTGTTCTATGCCCGCCCGGAATTCTGTACCGACAATGGGGCGATGGTCGCCTATGCCGGGATGGTTCGAATGAAAAACGGGGGTAACCCGGAGTTGGGCGTTACCGTACGCCCACGCTGGCCGCTGGCAGAGCTGCCTGCGGTGTAAAAGCCAAGGGCCGGAATCCCGGCCCTGCATACCGCTGGTTTATGCCTTTTCGCTATACCGACAGTAGCCAAAGAGCGGGGGCACCGGTTCTCTATTGACATTCCGAGTCGAAGACCTGAATGGACACCATAGTACCGTCTCTTGCCTCAGGCATGAGCATATACCCGATGATGCATTGCATGTTGTTGTTCTCACCCCATTTGACCGTAAGTAGCCCTTTGTCTTCCGCGACACGGGCATAGACTTGCCCACCTTGTCCCACGGACCCCACGCTGTTGCCTTTGCTATCAAAAACGTCGGCCCCAAAGGGAACCGGCCCCTCTTGATAGGTGGCATTAATCAGGATCGGTGTACCCCGTTTGGTGGCGTATTGTAGTTTCACCACTGCACCGGAATACGGTGCCACCTTCTGGCTGGTATTGTTCAGCTCGACATCGGACGCAGTGCCTTTCGGGTCAATGCTGATGTCGTTCATCTGGTACGGGTTCAGGTAAGGAACCAATGCATAACCTCGAGAGTTGATGTTCACTCCCGGATAGGATGACACGCTGGCCCCTTCAGCCCCTTTGGCTTCGACCAAAGCAAAAGTATCCGAGGTGTATGGCGTGAAGGTCAGCCCCCCTGCATGGCCGATCAGCGTACCAGTCATGCCAGCCGATCCGCTCTGGTAGCCTCGTCCCGTACTGTAGGTTCCACTCAATGCTGAGACTGGGCTACGGTAGTTGCCGCTCACGGAGCCACTGGTGCCCATCCCCTGGTTAGCGTTCATGGCGGTTAGCCCATAGCTGAACTGGTTTTCTGCTCCGGCGCTACCTGAAACGGTGGCCTGTTGGCCATCGCGGCCACTGCTATCGTGAGACAGGTCCATACGCAACTGAGGTGTGTGGGTTTGGTCATCCCGTCCCAGAGGCAGGCTGAAACTCAACAGGAAGTTGGTCTGCATTGTGCCCAGACTGGAATGGCTACGGTTGGCACTGATGCCATAGGAGAGACTTTTGTATCGGTTATTGTATCCCACCTGGTACTGCATATCGCTGCCATCCTGGTTCCAGTAATTTTGCACCGACCCGCTGACATACAACTGCCCCCAGTTATCCGGCAGTCCCTGCCCGGCAGTCAGGGTCAGGCGATCTTTAATGCGGTATATCGTATCCGGATCGTACCCTTGCTCTACGGCATTTCGTGTTTGCATGGCCGTCAAAAAGTCCATGTAGCCTTGCGAAGAGGAGTGATGCAGCACGACGGAAAGGTTGCTGTTGGTCTCACTAATCAGCTTGCTGTAAGTGAGTTGGTATCTTTGCCCACTCAGGGAGCCACCAGAGCGATGCAACCCATCCATATTAGTACTGTCATTCAGCTGCGTCTGAGCCTGGGTAACGTCAAGGGCCAGAGCTCCAATCGGTAGGCCAAAAGCGGCCCCGAGCTGTAAGGCGTAATAATCTTGGCTGGCCTGTATGCCGCCATAACCGGTGATGGCGTTGTTGATGCCATATTGATAGGTGCTCTGGAACAGCGCGGGCTTCTCACGCAGGTTTTCCCCACGCAACTCACCGGCAGTGATCGCGTACCGTGACGACCCCGGTCGGAGCAATTGGGCCACCGAGGCATAGGGCACGCTAAAGGTTTGCTCTGTACCATCAGACTCACGCACGGTGACGACAAGATCGCCACCATAGCCGGTTGGGTACAGGTCATTGATCAGGAATTCCCCAGGCGTGACGGTCGTTTCATACAATACCTGGCCATTCTGGGTTACCGTCACTCGCGCGTTTGTCCGGGCAATCCCTCGAATTTCCGGTGCATAACCGCGCTGAGACTCCGGTAACATCCGTTCGTCGGTGGCCAGTTGTACACCGGTAAAGGGCAATGTATCAAACAGCTGGCCGGTGGTATTCGACTCACCCAAAAGCATGCGGCCCTTTAATTGTGGGATATCACGCTGCAGGTAAGAATTGATACTGGTGTATTGGCTTGGCCCGTTGCTCATCTGGTTATAGGAGCCGTTGTGGCGCAGATACCAGGCCCCCAGATTCAACCCGGCGTTTACGCCGGCAAACAATGAGTTGAAGCTTTCGCCATGCGACTCGCTGGTATAACCATTGACGTTATAGCCAAGCAGGAAGGCGGGGATCCCACTGTCCCAGAGGTCTGGACTAACGGTACCCCGGGCGACATTCAGCATGTAAATCTGGGGGATGATGATATCCAGACGTTGTTCATTGCTGTCGAAATTGACCTGCGCTTCTGGTAGTTTTTGTTGTAGATCCAGGCACATGTCACTGTCGGCCTGTCGACTAAAAAAGTCTGGCGGCAGCTTCTCGTAGTTGAAGGCGAAATTTTTAATGATGTCGCTGGTCAGACAGGGGTAGACCGACTTGTCGGCCCGTGGTTTGAATTCAATATCGGTGTTACTGATTAGTTGATCATTGACGTACAGTGCGGTTTTGTAAATGCCCGGCAGAGCAGAGGCACCCTCGGCAAAACGGCTGAGATCTACCGATGCCTCATCATCAACATTCAGGAACGACGAATCGAATTCGAGATTTGCTGGGGGTGTTTGTGGCGTAGGAGCGTCTTCAGCCTGAGCTCTACCTACCAGAAAAATTGTGAGTGTCGCTATCCCCATAAGGGCGATGCGATCCCAGATGATATGCCGCAAAAATTTTGACACCTTGCCCCCTCAAGAGCTTGATACCGAAGTCACCAAGCTTGCAGCAGCACCGGCGAAGGGCCCACGTTGCTGATTTTGACGCTGACTTCTTTAGCATCTGATGGGTAAATGACACGAGTGCCGCTTACTACGACACTAGCCAATGAGTGAGCACTGAATAAGGTAGCGGCTGTAAGAGTAAAAATTTGGCAGATATTTTGAGAAAAAAGTTTCATAAAAAACTCCAAACCCAATATGGAATTAGGGGGGATGCCCCTCCCGGAAGGTATTACTGATATTGAATAGAATAGACTACATTGCTGACCACGGTATCCGGGGTTGCACCTTCTGCATAGTAGCGCACTGCGTATGGCAGATTGGCGCTGCCGCTTGAAATGTCAACGTAAGCGGTATTGGTTACCTGGTTCTGGTTACCTGCCTGGATCACCGAGAGGGATTGTGCCAAACCCTAGACTGACTCTTGATCATAAACCGTAAATTTCCGTTGCAAACGAGATGGCAAGATTTGGTTAGGGGCGTCAGTGCGCAGGGGAAGCGAGATCCGTCATCGCGGGCGTCAGCCAAAGGCGCGGCTTGTGACCCTGTGTTTTTCCATGCGAGACCTTCAAATGTGGAGAAACGCTCGGTCACAATATGTTTAGAGGCTTGGGGGTTTTAGAAGGCTGAAGTTTCCAGCCTTTCTTGATCACTCTTCTGGTTTTTCTTCCTGTTCCACAGCACCGTCTTTCTTCTTGCGGAACTTACCCCAGATCTTCCCTTCCTGGCCGCGCCACAGGCGCTGGATATTGTCGTGATGGCGCATCAGGATCAGGCAGGAAAGCATCGCCACCGGGAAGGTAAACTGCGGTTTGAACCACCAGACGTAGAATGGCGCAATCAGCGCGCTGACGATCGCCCCGAGCGAAGAATAGCCGCTCAGCAGCACGGTCAGCAGCCAGGTGCCGGTCATCAGGCCGGTGAGATCCCAGCCGATCGGTGCAATGGCGCCGAACGCCGTCGCCACGCCTTTGCCCCCACGGAAGTGGAAGAACACCGGGTAGATATGCCCAAGACAGGCGGCGATCGCCGTCAGGCCCAGATACAGCGGTGGAACGTTGAATGCATAGGCCAACCAGACTGGCAGCATCCCTTTTAGAATATCAAACACCAGCACCGTAGCCGCCGCCAGGCGGCCACCGATACGCAGGACGTTGGTCGCTCCTGGGTTTCCCGATCCATGTTCACGCGGATCCGGTAGCCTGGCGATCCGGCAAACCAGGATCGCGCTGGAAATTGAGCCACACAGATACGCGAAGATAATCATGCCAAGCGCGGTAGCACTCATAACGCGGTTCCGTCTAATAATGGTCGTTTTACTCGCAACATCTATGGATAATACGCATATTCCGTCGGAAGTGGTATCCGGCAAGGCCAAAAACTGAGAATGACGTGATGGATATCGTATTTATTGAAGAGCTTACCGTGATCACCACCATTGGCGTTTATGATTGGGAACAAACCATTCAGCAAAAGCTGGTGTTCGATATCGAAATGGCGTGGGACAACCGCCAGGCGGCCGCCAGCGATGATGTGAATGATTGTCTGAGCTATGCCGATATCAGCGATGCGGTCATCCAACATGTGCAGCCCAATCGTTTTGCGTTGGTGGAGCGTGTCGCAGAGGAGGTATCCGAAATTTTGCTACGGCGCTTTAAATCTCCCTGGGTCCGTATTAAGGTCAGTAAGCCAGGTGCGGTAGCGCATGCCAGCCGGGTAGGGGTGATCATCGAGCGCGGCCAGCGTCCAGCCTGACAAGTTGTCACCAATATGCAACTAAAGACCGATATGCTGGTCTGTAACTAGAATTGTTTAAGCGGCAAGGTATTGAACATTGCCGCTTTTTTGTGCTTGTACCTTAAATTTGAAATGGGGTAGTGGTCTGATGGCGGACATGCATTCATTGTTTGTGGCATTCGTGCTTGGGGTAGTCGAAGGGTTGACAGAGTTCCTGCCGGTTTCCTCGACTGGGCACATGATTATCGTTGGCGAATTGCTGGGTTTTACCGGTGATAAGGCAAAAACCTTCGAAGTCATTATCCAGTTGGGTTCGATCCTGGCGGTGGTGGTGGTGTTCTGGCGGCGTCTGTTTGGCCTGATCGGCATTCACTTTGGTGGCAAACCGGTACCTCATGAAGGGCAGACGGCAGGGCAACTGAAGTTAGGCCATATCTTGCTGGCGATGATCCCGGCAGTGGCGCTAGGGCTGCTGCTCCACGACATGATCAAATCGCTATTTGAACCGAAAAACGTGATGTATGCGTTAGTGGTCGGGGGCCTGTTGCTGCTGGCCGCCGAATGGCTGAAACCGAAAAAACCAAGCGCGGTCGGGCTGGATGATATTACCTACCGGCAGGCCTTTTTGATCGGTTGCTTCCAGTGTCTGGCGCTGTGGCCTGGCTTTTCCCGTTCCGGCTCCACCATTTCAGGCGGCATGCTGGTTGGCGTAAGCCGTTTTGCGGCCTCGGAGTTCTCCTTTATTCTGGCGGTGCCGATGATGATCGGTGCCAGCGGCCTGGATCTGTACAAGAGCCTGCACTTCCTGACGCTCAATGACCTGCCGATGTTTGCCGTCGGTTTCGCCACTGCGTTTGTGGTAGCGCTAATCGCGATCAAGACCTTCCTTCAGCTTATCAAGCGTATCTCGTTTGTGCCTTTCGCCATCTACCGCTTTATCGTCGCGGCGGCGGTTTACATGGTGTTTATTCATTAATTCTGGCACCAGTTCGAACGTTTTCTCCTCTCCAATAGTGGGCTCTTTGCCCACTATGTTTATATTTAGCTGCCTTCGCCTCTCCCCTTTTGGTCCGACCAATGCCGGAAAAATGTGAACCTCTGGCACATAAACGGCAAAAAACCAAACAGACACATTGCATATTTTTAACAGTAAGTTAACTATCGGTTATCAATTATATGACTTCGCCCTGTTGGTACGACCCATTAAGCGGAGGAGTATGTGAATAATCGCGGGAGTTATCTACATGGAAGTCTGGCAACAAGTTTATGATCCCATAGGCAATATCTGGCTATCAAGTGCGATCGCGGCACTGCCTATCGCGTTTTTTTTCTTGGCGCTGATTAAACTGAAGCTCAAGGGGCATATAGCAGCAACGTTAACCGTTGGGATAGCTTTACTGGTGGCGTTATTCCTCTACCGGATGCCCATTGACCGAGCGCTCGCTGCGGTGGTTTATGGTTTTTTCTATGGGCTGTGGCCGATAGCCTGGATCATTATTGCCGCGGTATTTGTCTACCAGATTTCGGTGAAGACCGGGCAGTTTGACATCATTCGCTCTTCCATTCTCTCTATCACCCCTGACCAACGTTTACAGATGCTGATCGTCGGCTTCTGTTTTGGTGCCTTTCTGGAAGGGGCCGCCGGGTTTGGCGCACCGGTAGCCATTACCGCCGCCTTGTTGGTTGGCCTGGGGTTCAATCCGTTGTATGCCGCAGGGCTTTGTCTGATCGTCAACACCGCTCCGGTGGCTTTCGGCGCTATGGGCATCCCGATTATCGTCGCGGGTCAGGTGACCGGGTTGGACAGCTTTGAAATCGGCCAGATGGTCGGGCGGCAATTGCCGTTCCTGACGATTATCGTGCTGTTCTGGATCATGGCGATTATGGACGGTTGGCGCGGCATTAAAGAAACCTGGCCTGCGGTGGTTGTGGCGGGGGGAAGCTTTGCCTTGGCGCAGTATCTCAGCTCCAACTTTCTTGGGCCAGAGCTGCCAGACATCATCTCCTCGCTGGTTTCACTGGTATGCCTGACGCTGTTTCTCCGTGTCTGGCAGCCAAAACGCCTGTTCCGCTTTGATAATGCCGAAGGTGCCGTCGTCGACCAAACGCTGGTGCAGCAACACTATGCTTTAGGGCAGATTATTCGCGCCTGGATGCCGTTTATTTTCCTGACTGCTACGGTCACCTTGTGGAGCATCCCGCCGTTTAAAGCGTTGTTCGCTCAAGGTGGTGCGCTGTACGATTGGGTACTCTCTATTCCGGTGCCTTTTCTGGATAAGCTGGTCGCCAAAATGCCGCCGGTGGTGGCAAACATCACGCCTTATGCCGCCGTTTTCAAACTTGACTGGTTCTCTGCCACCGGCACCGCCATTATGGTTGCTGCGATCGCCTCGGTGATTTACCTGCGCATGAAGCCCAAAGATGCGCTCACCACACTTGCTGAAACGCTAAAGGCGTTGATGCTACCCATCTATTCCATTGGCATGGTGTTAGCCTTTGCCTTTATTTCCAACTATTCCGGCCTGTCGGCAACTTTGGCGCTGGCATTGGCGCATACCGGCAGCGCGTTCACCTTTTTCTCACCGTTCCTTGGCTGGTTGGGCGTATTCCTGACCGGCTCAGACACTTCGTCCAACGCGTTGTTCGCCGCTCTACAGGCCACCACAGCCCAGCAAATTGGCGTTTCGGATGTGCTGTTGGTTGCGGCTAACACCACCGGCGGAGTCACAGGCAAAATGATCTCACCACAGTCTATCGCGATTGCCTGTGCCGCCGTGGGGTTGGTGGGGAAAGAGTCTGACCTGTTCCGCTTTACGGTAAAACACAGCCTGATTTTCACCTGTATGGTGGGGGTTATTACTACGCTTCAGGCTTACTGGCTAACATGGATGATCCCATGACCGTAAATCTTCAACCCACTTATCCACTACGCTCGGCCGATCGTTTGGTTGAGCGTATCAAGGTGATGATCCGCGAACGCCAACTGGAAATGGGGATGCGCTTGCCCGCCGAGCGCCAGTTGGCTAACGAGTTGGGCGTCTCGCGTTCCTCTTTACGTGAGGCGATTCAAAAGCTGATTGGTGAAAAAACGCTCATTAGCCGACGTGGCGGCGGAACCTATGTCTGCGACGAGCTTTCCCCCTGGTCAGAGCAATGCATCGTGGAGCCGCTGAGACCCTTGGTTGCCGACGATCCTGACTATCGTTACGACATTCTGGAAGCTCGCCATGCCATTGAGGCAAGCACCGCCTGGCACGCGGCAATGCGCGCCACCGCCGCAGACAAAGAGAAGCTACAGGCGTGCTTTGACGCCATGTTGGCGCTTCAGGAGAGCGATCATCCTGAACTTGCCGCTCAGGCGGATGTGCGCTTCCATTTGGCAATTGCCGAGGCTTCACACAACGTGGTGTTACTGCAAACCATGCGCGGCTTTTTCGATTTGATGCGCTCCTCCGTCATGCATAGCCGCCAGCGTATGTACACCCAGCCGACGATCTTCACCCGGCTGACTGAACAGCACGAGGAACTGCTGCTGGCGATCCTGGCAGGCGATCCTGAACGGGCGGGTAAAGCGGCCAAATCTCATCTGGGATTCGTGCATTCCACCATTAAAAATCTGCATGAGGACGAGGCCAGGCAGGCGCGGATTACCCGCCTTCCTGATGACAATTCACCGTAATAAGGGAGATCGCTTGATGATTATCTCAGCAGCCACGGATTATCGCGCTGCGGCACAACGTAAACTGCCGCCGTTTCTGTTTCATTACATCGACGGCGGCGCTTATGCCGAACACACTTTGCGGCGTAACGTGGAAGATCTGGCTCAGGTTGCATTGAGGCAGCGTGTTCTTAAGAACATGTCGGCACTCAGCCTGGAAACCAAACTGTTTAACGAAACTTTGGCGATGCCCGTCGTCCTTGGCCCGGTAGGGTTGTGTGGCATGTATGCCCGCCGTGGCGAGGTGCAGGCTGCAAGGGCCGCAGAGCAACAAGGCATTCCGTTTACGCTTTCCACCGTCTCGGTGTGCCCAATCGAAGAGGTGGCGCCGGCCATCAAGCGGCCCATGTGGTTCCAGCTGTATGTGTTGAAAGATCGTGGATTCATGCGTAATGCCTTGGAGCGGGCGAAAGCCGCGGGCTGTACCACCTTGGTATTCACCGTGGATATGCCGACACCAGGCGCTCGTTACCGCGATGCGCATTCGGCAATGAGTGGCCCCTATGCTGCCCAACGGCGGTATTGGCAAGCCGTGACCCATCCTGCCTGGGCGTGGGATGTTGGCCTGAATGGGCGTCCGCACGATCTGGGCAATATTTCCGCTTACCTCGGAAAGCCCACCGGATTAGCAGATTATATCGGGTGGTTGGGGGCCAACTTTGACCCTTCGATTTCATGGAGTGATTTGGAATGGATCCGTGATTTCTGGCAGGGGCCGATGGTGATAAAGGGCATTCTCGACGCCGACGATGCGCGTGATGCCGTACGCTTTGGTGCCGACGGCATTGTGGTTTCTAACCACGGTGGTCGCCAACTGGATGGGGTGCTCTCTTCTGCTCGTGCGCTGCCGATGATTGCCGATGCGGTGAAGGGCGATATCACCATCCTGGCAGACAGCGGGATACGCAGCGGATTAGACGTGGTGCGCATGATTGCGCTCGGGGCGGATAGCGTATTGCTGGGGCGAGCCTATGTTTATGCCTTGGCAACCTCAGGCCAGGCGGGGGTGGAAAACCTGCTCGCTTTGATCAAAAAAGAGATGTGCGTAGCGATGACGCTCACGGGGGCGAAAAGTATTGCCGAAATCAGCCGTGATTCGTTGGTGCTGGAGGGGTAGGTAGGGGCGCATACTGCGCCCGTTTTACTTAAGGATGAGGTTCTTGCTGCTTCTTCCAGTCCGCCAACGCCTGCTGGCGGCGGCGTTTGACCTCGTCGCGGATCGCCAACCCTTGCAGGCCACTTTCCACCACCTCTTTGACCGAAACCGCGTTGGCGACCTGATAGGCCTGGCGCAGGTAATCGCCCTGCGGATAAGGGTTGTTTTCAAAACCGGTGCGCCCGCGGGCATCGGCTTCGCTGGTGAGGATCATCTGCTCTAGCCGCTGCGGTTTACGCCACACGTCGATGGCATCAAACAGTTTTAACAGCGTTTCTGGCCGCAGTTTATTAACCGTGTGGATCAGGTCGTGATACTCCGCCACCAGCTTCGCCAGTTCACGTACTGGATTAGGCACTCGCAGCCGTTGGCAAAGCTTCTCAACCAGCCTGACGCCCGCAGGGCCATGGCCATAGTGATGTGGCCAGAGTTCTTGTGGCGTGATGCCTTTACCAAGATCGTGGCACAGCGCTGAGAAACGGATATCCACCTCTGGACTGAGCTGGGTGGCAATCGCCAGCGTCATCAGCGTGTGTATGCCGGTATCAATTTCCGGATGCCATTTCTCTGGGGCAGGAACGCCAAACAGGGCGTCGATTTCCGGGAACAGCACTTTCAACGCTCCGCAGTCGCGAAGCACCTGGAAATACACCTGCGGGCTCTGGCTCTGTAACGCCTTCTCGGTCTCTTTCCACACGCGTTCCGCCGTCAGGGAGGCCAGTTCACCGCTTTCGGCCATCTGCTGCATCAGCGCGCTGGTTTCAGGGGCGACGGTAAAGCCCAGGGAAGCAAAGCGGGCGGCAAAACGCGCTACGCGTAACACTCGCAGCGGATCTTCGCCAAACGCGTCGGAGACATGGCGCAACAGGCGGGCGTCGAGATCGGCCTTGCCGTTATAGGGGTCAACCAAAACTCCATCATCACCCCGCGCCATGGCGTTGATGGTGAGGTCGCGCCGCAGTAGATCCTCTTCCAGCGTCACGTCTGGGGCGGCGTAGCAGGTAAATCCGGTGTAACCCTGTCCGGATTTACGTTCGGTGCGGGCCAGCGCATACTCCTCATGAGTTTGCGGGTTGAGGAATACCGGAAAGTCTTTACCCACCTGCTGATAGCCAAGAGCCAACAGATCGGCAGGCGTTGCGCCGACCACCACCCAGTCGTGATCCACTACCGGTAAGTTGAGCAGGGTGTCACGGACGGCACCGCCGACCAGGTAAATTTTCACGGTTTAACTCCTATCAATAGCTCTTTTGATCAGATTACATCAATTGGGCGGTGGATGCGTCAGGCAATAAAAAAGCGCCCGTAGGCGCTTAAACTGGCGGAACGGTAATCAGTTCATCCAGCGATTATTCTTGCGGCGTGGGATCAGATGCGGCAACACCAGACCGAGCAGCAAACCAACGCCGGCAACGCCGCCGCCGTACATAAACCATTGCAGAATAATGGTGCGCTGTTTGTCGTCAAGTTGCAGATTCACCGCATTCACCTTCTTCTGTGCCACAACCAGCTGATTTTTCAGATCCTGGTTTTCCTGCTGCAGGCCGCTGATGGTGCTGTCGCTGGCGGCCACCTTCTGCTGCATCTCGGCGGTGCGCTGGTTCCAGCTATTATCAATATTGGCCAGCTTGTCGGTCAGGGTTTTCACCTGCTGTTCCAGCTCTGGCACCTGGGTGCGCAGGCTTGGTGTCTGGCTAAGCTGATCCATTGGGATCCAGACGCTGCGTCCTTTGGAATCGCGGATCTGGCCGTAGCTGGTGCTGTCATTGACGCTCAACAGCGTGACTTCTTCACCGGCATTCAAGGTGCCGACGATACGGTATTGGTTACCTGGGCCGCTATGGACATAAGTATTTAATTCATCGGAGATATAGCGTTTATCTTCGGCATGTGCGCCCCAAGTGATGCTAAAACTTAGCACGGCAAGGCAAATCAGGCGTAATTTCTGCATTATGTCATCGTTTCTGCGTGGATTTATGGAACGATAGTAGAGCGTTCAGTCTGACGGCGCAACGCCAAAACCGGAATGGGAACTATCTTACTATGCTAAATCCCATCAGTTGCGCAGCTTTCTATAACGTAACAGGTTTTTTCTGCAGTTGGCAGAGTCAAGTCAGGGGGAATCGCGGTAAGATACTCTCACTGTGCGTCGTCGGGCTGAGTGCGGCCGGCAGACTCCGCCGCCGTGAAGACTCACGCGAATGCCTAACCTATTGGTGTAAAAGAACTATGAGCGTTGAAATAGAACTGAAGTTTATTGTTTCCCCCGCAGCGATTGCCAGCCTGCCGGAGCGGATTGCCGCCTGGCCGAATCAGCATTCTGCGCCACAGAAGCTGACCAATATCTACTATGAAACCGCCGACAACTTCCTGCGCAACCATGATATGGGCCTGCGTATCCGCGGTTTTGACGATAGCTATGAAATGACCATCAAAACCGCCGGTTCGGTGGTGGGTGGGCTGCACCAGCGGCCGGAATATAACGTCGCCATCGCCAAACCCGCGCTGGCGCTGAAAAAATTCCCGGCGGATATCTGGCCGGAGGGCTGCAAGCTGGCGCCGTTGCAAAAGGCGTTGCAGCCGCTGTTTCGCACCGACTTTGTGCGTGAAAAGTGGGTGGTCACTTACGGCGCAAGCGAGATTGAGATTGGCCTCGATCAGGGCGAAGTCCGTGCGGGTGAACTGGCCGAACCGTTATGCGAGCTGGAGCTGGAGCTGAAAAGCGGTGAGACTGCTGATTTGCTGGCATTGGCAGCCGCGCTAGCGGAACAAGGTGGTTTACGCCAGGGCAGCCTCAGCAAAGCGGCCCGGGGATATCATCTGGCGCAGGGCAATGCCGAACGTGAGTTACGCCCATTAAGCGTGTTGAAGCCAGCCCCTAAATCCACGGTAGAACAGGGCATGGTCGCCGCTTTCGAGCTGGCGTTGAGCCACTGGCAGTATCACGAAGAGCTGTGGCTGCGTGGCGATAAGCAGGCACGTCGTGCGGTAATGGAAGCGATCGGACTGATCCGCCAGGCGCTGGTGATCTTTGGCGGATTGGTTCCGCGCAAGGCAAGCACCGATCTGCGCGCCCGGTTGACGGCGTTGGAGCCTTTGCTGGTGGATAAAACCACCCAGCCGCAGGAGCTGTGCTATGGCACGGAGTATCTGCAATGTAAGTTGGCACTCACATCGTGGCTGATCACCGGCGCATGGCGGCCGTTTATCGATGCCAAATCGCAGGCTAAGCTGGATGGTTCATTCAAGCGTTTTAGCGACATCATGCTGGGCCGTAGCGCCGCAGAGCTGAAAGAAGCCTTTACACGCACCCTGAATGAAGATGAATATCAAGAGCAACTGCCCCGTCTGACGCGCCAGGTGTTGGCATTTATTCTGCTTTCTGGTGCCTATCCGGATAGCGAAACCGGGCCGTATATCGACAGCTGGCGCGAGCTGCAATCAGCCATTGCCGAACGTCGGCAGGGTTGGTATGAAGCCAGCCGCAAACAGGCATTATCCCATGCGCCATTCTGGTTAAACGGCGCGGTTCGTTAACTCCAGCGGGCCTGCCGGGCTGCAGGCCACAGAACGGGTCATTCACTATGTTGCCACTCTCTGCTGCGTTACAGCTTCAGGCACAGAACATCGTGCAGCGATTTCAGGAAACTCAGGGCGCGGAGTTGATGCTCAGCGCCGCAGAACAAAGCGTTCTGGCGTCGAGTGATTTTGTCAGTGACATGTTGCTCGGCCATCCTGAATGGTTGGTAACGTTACGCCAGCAGCAGCCGGTGGCCGATGAGTGGCAGCACTATGCCGCCTGGTTGCAGGATGAGCTTGAAGAGGTGCAGGACGAAGCGCAGCTGATGCGTGTGCTCCGTCTGTTCCGCCGTGAGAGCCTGGTGCGCATTGCCTGGGCGCAGGCTCAGCAGCTATGTACCACGCAAGAAACGCTACAACAGCTGAGTGCCCTGGCAGAAACGCTAATCGTTAGCGCCCGTGACTGGCTCTATCAAACCTGTTGCCGCGAGTGGGGCACGCCTTGTAATGCCGATGGCGTGCCGCAGCCTTTGCTAATCCTGGGGATGGGCAAACTCGGCGGTGGCGAACTGAATTTCTCCTCTGATATCGATCTGATCTTTGCCTATCCGGAAAACGGCCATACGCAGGGTGGGCGGCGTGAGCTGGATAACGCCCAATTCTTTACCCGCCTTGGGCAACGGCTTATCAAAGCGTTGGATCAGCAAACCATTGACGGCTTTGTCTACCGCGTCGATATGCGTCTGCGGCCGTTTGGCGATAGCGGCCCGCTGGTGATGAGCTTTGCCGCGCTGGAAGATTATTACCAGGAGCAGGGGCGCGACTGGGAACGCTACGCGATGGTCAAGGCGCGCCTGATGGGGGGGCATGAAGATGCCTACAGCCAGGAACTGCGCAAGACATTGCGGCCATTCGTGTTCCGTCGCTATATCGATTTCAGCGTGATCCAGTCGCTGCGTAATATGAAGGGCATGATTGCCCGCGAAGTGCGGCGGCGGGGGCTGAAGGACAACATCAAGCTGGGTGCCGGTGGCATCCGCGAAATCGAATTTATCACCCAGGTGTTCCAACTGATCCGTGGCGGGCGTGAACCCAGTTTGCAGGGGCGCTCACTGCTGCCGACGTTGCAGGCGGTTGGTGAACTTGGGTTGTTGACCGCACAGCAGGTCGCTGAGCTGAGTAACGGCTACCTGTTCCTGCGGCGGCTGGAGAATCTGTTGCAGGCGATTGCCGACCAGCAAACGCAAACCCTGCCGCAGGACGAGTTGGATCAGGCGCGTCTGGCCTGGGGAATGGATCAGCCAGACTGGCCGTCGTTGATGGCGGTGCTGGAAGAGCATATGCGCCAGGTCCGTGCGGTATTTGATGACCTGATCGGCGACGACAGCCCAGACGTAGGCGAAGATCCCAACTACCAGCATTATCACAGCCTTTGGCAGGATGCGTTGGACGAGAACGAGCTGGCACCACTGACACCCCATCTGGACGAAGAGGCGCGGCGGCAGATGTTGCGTTCCATCGCCGACTTCCGCCACGACGTGGACAAACGCACTATTGGCCCGCGTGGCCGCGACGTGCTGGATCAACTGATGCCACGCTTGCTGGCCGAAGTGTGTTCGCGCGTGGACGCAGCTACGGCTCTGACGCGCCTGACCCAGTTGTTACTGAGCATCGTGACCCGAACTACCTACCTTGAGCTGCTGGTGGAATACCATGCCGCTCTCAGCCACCTGATCCGCCTTTGTGCCGCATCACCGATGGTGGCCAGCCAACTGGCGCGTTATCCGCTGTTGCTCGATGAGCTGTTGGATACTGCCACGTTGTACCAACCGGTGGCCCCTGATGCCTATCGTAGCGAACTGCGCCAATACCGCCTGCGGGTGCCGGAAGACGATGAAGAACAGCAGTTGGAAGCGTTGCGGCAGTTCAAGCAGGCACAGCACTTGCGCATTGCCGCTGCAGATATCGCCGAGGCGTTGCCGGTGATGAAAGTGAGCGATCACTTAACCTATCTGGCCGAGGCTATCATTGATGCGGTGGTGCAGCAGGCGTGGAAAGACATGGTTGCGCGCTACGGCCAACCAACCCATCTGCATGAACGGGAGGGGTTAGGGTTCGCGGTGATCGGCTACGGTAAGCTAGGGGGCTGGGAACTGGGCTATAGCTCGGATCTAGACCTGGTGTTCCTGCTGGATTGTCCACCAGACGTCATGACGGATGGCGATCGTTGCATCGATGGCCGTCAGTTCTATCTGCGTCTGGCACAGCGGGTGATGCATCTGTTCAGCACCCGCACCTCTTCAGGCATTCTCTATGAGGTGGATGCCCGTCTGCGTCCTTCCGGTGCTGCCGGGATGCTGGTCAGTACCGTCGAAGCCTTTGCCGACTATCAGCGTAACGAAGCCTGGACCTGGGAGCATCAGGCTCTGGTGCGGGCGCGCATCGTGTATGGCGATCCGGCGCTGCACCAGCAGTTTGATGCGATCCGCCGCGAAATTTTGTGCAAACCGCGTGAAGTGAACAAGCTGCAGCAGGAGGTGCGTGAAATGCGCGAGAAAATGCGCAACCATCTGGGCAGCAAACAGCGCGATCTGTTTGATATCAAAGCGGACGAAGGCGGGATCACCGATATCGAATTTATTGCCCAATACCTGGTCTTAGGTTATGCCGCGGGCGAACCGCGCCTGACGCGTTGGTCGGATAACGTGCGTATCTTTGAGCTGATGGCCAATTACGACATCATGCCGGAAGACGAGGCCCAGGCGTTGACCCAGGCCTATGTCACCATGCGTGATGAGATCCACCATCTGGCGTTGCAGGAGCATTCCAGCAAAGTCAGCAGTGAGCTGTTTACCGCCGAGCGTGAGCAGGTGCGTGTCAGTTGGCGCAAATGGCTGGGCTGAGGGGACATATGGGTTCCCTCACCCTAACCCTCTCCCAAAGGGAGAGGGGACCGATCGATTGTGTTTGAAATTATAGTGACTCACCTTGGCTGAAGAGGCGATCGAGTTTGTTGAGATTATCGCTTTACTGCCAAACGAGCAGGGGCTACCAGCTCCCTCTCCCTGTGGGAGAGGGTTGGGGTGAGGGGGCAGTTTTTACGGGTATTGCAGGCTATTATGCTAATATCTGCCGAATTTATTTTTATGACTTGTTTGGAGTTATCGGATGAAAGTTACACTACCTGATTTTCGCCGCGCCGGTGTGTTGGTGGTTGGTGACGTCATGTTGGATCGCTATTGGTATGGGCCGACCAGCCGTATTTCACCGGAAGCGCCGGTGCCGGTGGTCAAGGTTGAAACCATCGAAGAGCGTCCCGGTGGTGCAGCTAACGTCGCGATGAACATCGCCTCGTTGGGTGCCAATTCACGCCTGGTAGGCCTGACGGGGATCGACGACGCGGCGCGTGCGCTGAGCGCCAAGCTCAACGAAGTTAACGTGCGTTGTGACTTTGTCTCGGTGCCGACGCACCCGACCATCACCAAGCTGCGCGTACTTTCCCGTAACCAACAGCTGATCCGCCTGGACTTCGAGGAAGGTTTTTCCAACGTCGATCCGCAGCCGATCATGGAGCGTATCCAGCAGGCATTGCCGCAGATTGGCGCACTGGTGCTGTCGGATTACGCCAAGGGCGCGTTGAGCAAGGTGCAGGGCATGATCGCACTGGCACGTGCTGCGAAGGTTCCGGTACTGATCGACCCGAAAGGCACCGATTTTGAACGTTACCGTGGCGCCACGCTGCTGACCCCAAACCTGTCCGAATTTGAAGCCGTGGTCGGTCATTGTCAGAGCGAAGAAGAGCTGGTGACGCGTGGGATGAAACTGGTGACGGACTTTGAACTGTCCGCATTGCTGATCACCCGTTCCGAGCAGGGGATGACGCTGCTGCAGCCGGGCCGTGAGCCGTTGCATCTGCCAACTCAGGCGCAGGAAGTGTTCGACGTGACCGGTGCCGGTGATACGGTGATCGGTGTACTGGCTGCCGCCCTGGCAGCGGGTAATACGCTGGAAGAGTCTTGCTTCCTGGCTAACGCCGCCGCCGGTGTGGTGGTGGGTAAGTTGGGTACCTCGACCGTCTCGCCAGTCGAACTGGAAAATGCCATTCGTGGCCGCGCCGAAACCGGCTTTGGCGTAATGACCGAGGCCGAGTTGAAAAAAGCGGTAGCGCAGGCGCGCCAACGCGGCGAGAAAGTGGTGATGACCAACGGCATCTTCGACATTCTGCACGCTGGCCATGTCTCATACCTGGCAAATGCGCGCAAATTGGGCGATCGCCTGATCGTGGCGGTGAACAGCGATGCGTCAACCAAGCGCCTGAAGGGGGAAACCCGCCCGGTTAACCTGCTGGAAAACCGTATGGTGGTGTTGGGCGCGCTGGGAGCCGTGGATTGGGTCGTGCCGTTTGAAGAAGATACGCCGCAACGCCTGATCGCCGAAGTGCTGCCAGATTTACTGGTGAAGGGCGGTGACTACCAACCGCATGAGATTGCTGGCAGTGCTGAAGTCTGGGCCAACGGTGGCGATGTGCGGGTACTGAACTTTGAAGATGGGTTATCCACCACCAACATCATCAAGGCTATCAAGGATGGTCGTGGTTAACGTTATCTATATATCTATACCCTATGGATTTCAAGCTGTGGGTAAGCGCAGGTAACAACGCTGCAGCTTGAAAGACGACGGGTAAACAGGGTGGTTTGCAGTGAGTGGACTTAAGCAGGAGCTGAGTTTAGCGCAGGGCGTTGGGCTATTGTCCACTTCACTGCTGGGTACCGGGGTCTTTGCCGTTCCGGCATTGGCGGCGCAGGTGGCGGGCGGCGACAGCCTGTGGGCCTGGCCAATACTGATTGTGCTGGTATTCCCGATCGCTATCGCTTTTGCGGCATTGGGCCGCCATTTCCCCAGCGCCGGTGGTGCCGCGCATTTTGTCGGCCTGGCCTTTGGGCCACGCATGGCAAAGGTAACCGCTTGGCTGTTCCTCTCTGTGATCCCCGTTGGCTTGCCCGCCGCATTACAAATCGCCGCAGGGTTCTGGCAGGCTACTTTGGGTTGGGATGCCAACGGCCTGTTGCTGGTGCAAATTGTCACGCTGGTGGTGATTTGGCTGCTTGGCACACGCAGTGCCGGTTCCAGTGCCAATATTCAGACCTTGATTGCCCTTCTGGTGATAGCTCTGGTGGGGGCTATCTGGTGGCAAGGCGGCATTACTCCATCCCAAATCCCATGGCCTGCGGTCAGCGATATTTCTCCTCCTAATATGTTCCACGCGTTGGCAGTGATGTTCTGGTGCTTTGTCGGGCTGGAGGCTTTTGCTCATCTGGCGACCGAGTTTCGCCATCCAGAGCGGGACTTTCCGCGCGCGTTAATGCTTGGGCTGTTGGTGGCGGGGGCGGTCTATTGGGGCTGTACCGTAGCCGTGCTGCACTTCCATGCTTACGGCGAACATCAGGCGGCGGCCGCTTCGTTGCCGGGGATCGTGG
>NZ_JAELTL010000057.1:0-32952 GCF_016428815.1 Serratia sp. ASV30
CTATTGCCCGCCTAAAGAGGCTGCTTTTTCATAACACTCTACTGGTTTTTGCGTCAACGTCCCGCTTTGTAATACATAGGTCATGCCTCCCCCTGCGATACCTGAACCCAGCGTTGTCAAAATTTTCGTCGACGGACGTTTGCCGAAAGTCATCATCATGTTCAAGCCGTGAAACGTGTATTCAATCATACGGCTGTTATTACCCGTTTGTTTATCCAGCATTTTGGCGGCTTCTAACAGCGGGTTGTAACCTTTTTCGCGAACGCCTAAAAAACGTACAGCCGCATCGGTGACATTACTGCTTTCCAGAATGATCATCCCTATATAGGCAGCGCGGATCAGTTTTGCTCCCCCCGCAACGACAGCTCCGACGCCACTGACAATGGCTGCAACAGTGATGAGGATTTCAACCGCGGTTAATGTTTTGTCTGTCCACCAATCAACGGTATTGTTTAGATCCACCGTTTGATAGATTGTATCGATCAGCAAGTCGGCCAGTTCATCAAGCGTTTTCTTCGATACGGGTGAGGGCTTGCCGACATAAAGTCCGCTCATAACCGTTTCGGTGAATTCTTGTGCGACAACGATTTCAAAATTGTCATTACAAAATGTTGATCCACGCCGAAACACATTATCACCGTACTCTGGCGCGATAGGTGACCTACCGACAACATAAACAGTATGGTCAAGCCGCTGATGGAAGGTCACCTTAAACTGGGCGCTCTTCATAGGCACTTTTTTGCCATTCAGGGTCACATTCCATTTTCCCTTGTTATCTTCCGTGCGGCTAGCCAGTGAGAACAGGGCTAAAAACGTGGCAAACTCTTTTTCACCCACTTTTTGGCGCACTTTGTCAAACAACAGATCCATATTACTGATTTCTTGCGCAACCTTGTGTATTGCCTCTGGCTTTGAGGATTGGCTATTATTCTTTATATGCGCCATCAGTGAGCTGTAGGATGCGCCCATGGGCAAGGCTTCTTCCTGTGCCAACTTTGTGGGATCCTGCGGGTCGGGGAGCTCTTCCATGACCATATCCAGGGGGCTGGCTATGTTTTTGAATGCCTGCTCCGCCTCCTTTTTATCATCAATTTGCAGGATAAAATCCAGTACCTGACAAGGTGCTGTCTGAACCTGTTGGCTGACAGGCTCATCTGGGAAACTTGCGGTGGTTACAGCCGCTGGCTGCTGGTAGTTTTGCAGCCTTGGAAAGGACGGTTTTTTTACATAGGTATTGTCAATCGCAGTCTTTTGCCAAATTGGCTTTGGTTCCAGTCCCATAACGTATGCTCTCCTAGCGTGGCGTACTGACGGGCAGTAATATTGCCCGATTCATATCAAGTGCCTTGTCCCCTACTGGACTCAGATAATCACAATCTGCCTGCCATCAAGATCTTCCGCAATCACCCGAGTGAGTCCATCAGTAAACTCAATAAAGGTTTGGGCAGGTAAAAAAGGCAGCAGGGTTTTCACCGTATTGGGGGCGTAGTAGCGGAACATAAGCCAACGCGCCTGAACCTCGTCATAGACCTGATTGAATTTTCTCAAGTGGTGACTCACTACGGGTAATGGTAAGTAGCTGCGCAGAAAAATCCCCCAGTTTTTGCCCCATCCTTCAGTTAGTAACCATTGAGTGAAGTCACTTTCTGGTTCCAGGAGAACCAGATAAGGGGCATGAAAGGCAAAACGTTCTGCGCTGTCTCCCTTCCATAAGCAGCTCCATTCTGTTTCATAAGCCTCCAACAGGACGGCAATATCTGAACGTTGCAACGCATCAATCACTGCGTAGGTATGACATGGGGCCGAGGAAGATGCACTGATCACTTCTCTACCCTGAGTAGAGAAGGGGGCCACTGCTCCAAACAGTGTCTCTTTGATTATCGCTTGTGCTTCGTTGGCATCGTCAGGCAACGCTATGCGGCGCAATCGTTGATTGTTACTGACCATTTTTAGCTGCCTCTTCTGCCGCTTTCTTCGCTTTGGCACAAATCTCGCAGAATGGCGCACCTTCCTGCACCATCGCGGTAAGTGCTTCTATCTGATCCGCACCGCCAGATTTAACTTCTACATTGGGGGCAGCCAAGATAATTTGCTTCCCTTTGAGGGTAATGCCACTGGAATCAATAGTGATACTGCCTCCGGGGCCTGCCAATGTGATGGTTTGGTCGGCATGCATGATGTAAGTAGGAGAGCGAGAGAAGATTTTGCTTTTCACTATCTCGTCGTAGACGCCTTCAATTTCAAGCCGGCTGTTACCCCCAATCTGCTCAATGGAATCAGCATAAATAACGTTCTTTTTCGAGCTGTTGACGACCAAGGTACGATTGTTCTCTACCTGTATTTCTTGATCTTTCATTACCCTGATAACAGCGTTATTACCTATGGTTTCAAAATGATCTCGCCCCACGTTAGTGCGTTTGTCCTGGCCGATTTCTTCCTGTTGGTCAACGCCGACAGATTTGGTACGGTTGTGGCCGATAGAGTGGAACTGGTCGTTGAGAATTTCTGTACGGTGATCTTTTTGCGCATGCATGTAGATCTCTTCCCGCGCTTTTTCATCCTCAAAACGCAGTTCGTTGAACCCTTCGCCTTTATGGGTTTTGGACCGTATCGTCATTTGGGTTTTTGTTGCAGGTAAGTCACCGGGGGTCTGATTGTTAACATGGTAAGTACGCCCAATAATCACCGGTTGATCGGGATCGCCGTTCAGAAACTCCACGATAACTTCATGACCAATGCGCGGAATAGCTGACATCCCCCACTTGGTGCCCGCCCAGGGATGAGATACGCGAACCCAGCAGGAACTGGTATCATCCGTTTTCCCTGAACGATCCCAAAGAAAACGCACCTTGACCCGGCCAAGCTCATCACAATAGATTTCTTCAGAGGATGGACCTGTGACAATAGCAATCTGCGCTCCATCAATGCGCGGTTTTGGTAGCGAAAGCGGACGCCACGTCTGGTCGTTGGGAATAAACGCGAATTGGCTGGTTAGGGTTGTGCCTTGCCCTCCTGATACCGTCTCCAGAGCCTGAGGTTGCTGCCCGGTATGGATGGCCTGGGTGATTTGCCAACGGGTATTCAGTGTGTCTAGCGGGTGGTTTTCCAGGGTAAAGCGCACACCGGGTTGCAGGGCAGGACAATTACTCGCCCCTTCGCCCTGATGGGCGTCATTGCGCAATGCCTGAATGCGCCACTGGGCAAACTTTTCCCCGCTCGGGCCGGTATTTTTATAGCGGCCAGGGTAATCATAATGCAGATACTGGGTGGACTGGTGTTCATCATCTCGAGCATAGTCGCGATACTCTGCTGCCCATTCGGGATTTTTGAAGGTGTAATCTTTCAGCAACACGTCCGAAGGGCGCACACTTTCCCGGCGCTTGAAGGTGGTGATACAAAGCTCATCGAGTGAGGTTTGTGGCTGGTCTGGGTAGTAGGGGAGCGTCGGCCCATCATTCACGATAATGTTATCATCAGCAAAGACCAGCGTGTGCTTGCCATTCTCATGCTCGAAGAAATAATAAATGCCTTCTTCTGCCGCCATTCGATGAAGAAAATCCAGGTCGTTTTCGTTATATTGGACACAAAACTCTCTGGCTGCGTGCGTGTAACGAAAAGCATGAGCATAGTCAATGATGTTATTTTCTTTCATCAAGGTTTCCAGAATTTCTTGAAAACCCTGTTGCTGGAAAATGCGGGAATTTTGCCTTAACCCTGCTCGCCAGAGCGCGGGGCGCACACTGAGCCGGTAACGGGTTTGATGAAGTCCGGTATCGCCTTGCTCAACGGAAGTGACAATACCATTAACGATACGCTGCACTTCTGTTTCACGCCAAATGGTCAGCGTAGCGGTTTTGTCCAGAATTGAACGAAATTCCACACTGGGGCTGGCACTGGCAACATCAAGTTCGAGTGTGAAGAGTGTTGAGAATTGCTCGTGCAACGTAAAACCCGCTACCACGAAGGTTTTAGGCGGCAGGTCCCCCACACTCAACGTAAACCGCAGGCCACTCGCATCCATGTTCATATTTCCTTATTGATGGCGTGAATACTTCCTGAACGATACAAATAAAAAACTTATGATATATAAGACATTTTAATGCATGGAGAAAGCAGCAACAACCTGTATCTACGCATTCAGTGTGACATGTCTCGGTTATATCTCGTTATAACCGAGAGGCTAGCGTGGTAGGCTGTGATCTCTTCTACTGATGAATGGCTTTATTCTTCAAGACAATCGTCAAGAATGGATGCTGCCAATCCCCCTGATCTATTTTTGTGTAAGATACAAACCCATCGTGCTCTAACGCGCAAACAAGCCCCGGATGTTCGCGTACAAACTGATAGACGGCTCGGCTTTCCAAGCCTTGCAGCATATGACTGAGCAGCTTACGGCGCATTACATCACGCCTCCGCCGTGTACCCGTTACCACGCATTTGTAAATACAGTTGAAGGTCTGGCCCACTGCGTTTGTAACACATTTTCCGTAGCGGTTTGTCCGGGCTATTGCAACGTAGTGATCGAGTACCGTTATCGTGAGTTGGTCGATGAAGGTGGTGTGGATGCAATGATAAATCGCAGCCGCCACGCCCCTAACCTTAAGGACCGTACCAATGAGGTCACTGATCGGGCTTGCTGTTGGTTATGCTGTCGCATTCCCATCTACCCGGGAGACACCACATGGGGCCAGTCTAGATTGATGATGGGATTTTTTCTTTCAGCCAGCTCGTTGAATAATTTTAGAATCCAGTTGTGAAGAACAGTGTATACTTTCTCGCCAGTTTCTATTGATAATGTCAGGTGTGACACTCCCTGTCACTCCAGCATGGCAGGATACCTGTGTTTAGGAAAAGGGACAGACAGTCAATGAGTAAACGAAATACACAGTTAGCGCTTCGTATCGCCGATATTCTGGCGCGTTTGAATAGTGGCGAGACACTACATCTGGCAAAACTGGCCGAAGAGTACGATGTCTGCAAGCGTACGATTCGGCGCGATATTGAAGAACGTCTGCTTTTTCTTGAACTTCAGCGCGATACAAAAAATGGCGGCTATACTCTGTCGCCAGAAATGCTGGGGCGTTTCGATAGCAACAGTATTGAACATTATTCCGGGTTGGCTGGAATTAAAGGTCTGTTTCCGGTACTAGATAAAGCGATGTTGAATAGCATTTTCCGCCCTTCCGGACAGCATAACTTTTTGGTACACGGTCATAAATACGTCACCGACGACATGAATAGCGTTAATTTCCCACGTCTGCAACGTGCGATTGACGAACAGCGTATTGTGACCTTTCACTATCGTCGTAAAGATTCGCTGCGCCACTATACCGTTGAGCCTTATAAGCTCATTAATTACAACGGTATTTGGTATCTCGCCGCCCGGCATGCTGAAAAAATAAAAAACTTCACCCTTAGCAAAATTACCACCCTGGAGTGTACTTTTGATCACTTCAACGCGGATGAGAAATTACGCCAGAACATTAAGCAGGAAGAGAGTGTCTGGGCAACCGAGGAGAAATTTGAAGTAGTGCTGAAAGTTTCAGCCGAGATCGCCGAATATTTTGAACGCCGCCAGCTTTTAAATGAACAGATCATCGAAAAGAAAATGGCCGATGGCGGTTTGATTGTCTCCACACAGATTTCCCACAAAACCGAAATAACTCCCGTGGTGCGTTACTGGATCCCACATCTGAAAATCATTGCACCACAGAGCTTACAAAACGAGCTGGAGCAGGAAATTAAAATCTGGCTGGATGAATAAAATATGTCTTCGTTGAAAATACGCATTAAGCGCAAGAATAAAAAACAGCCGCCCCGCAATCTCGTACGCACTTTACCCAAAGTGAACGTGATTGTTGCCGCGACAATGAGCGCAGGGAAAACATCGCTGATCAATGCCCTTCTCGGCACAGATTTACTGTGGTCGGCGAATGAAGCGGCGACCGCGACAATTACCCGCATCCATCATGCCAACCGGGATGAAAAGATCATGCGCGGCGTCTGTTTTACCTGGGAGGGAGAGTGCCACCAGATTGCTGAAACCGTGGATAATCAACTCCTGCACACCTGGAATGCCAGCCCGCAAATAAAACATATCGAACTGAGCGGATGCCTAGATGCCTTTAGCAAAAGCCGCTTTTTACCGGTCATTTACGACACTCCGGGGGCAAATAACAGCCAGGACAGCAGCCATGCACAGCTATTAAAAGAGGCGCTGGAAGAGTGCGATGACGGCGTTATCGTGTATGTGCTCAACGCTACACAACCAGCAACACACGATGATGCCCGCCTGTTGGGTGAGATCAAACAGCATCGGGATGCCAGACCAGGCAAGCAGATTATCTTTGTGCTAAATAAAGTCGACGAACTGGACGAAGAGAAAGGTGAAACCGCCTCGCACGCCGTCCAGGCTGCCGCCCGCTACCTAGAACAGAATGGCTTTAGCGCGCCGGTTATCATTCCGGCGATGATGCAGTGTGCGTTAGTGGCGAGAAAAATGCTCTCTCGTCTTCGCGCAACGCGTTCACAAACCCACCATTTGCGTAACGAGCTCCTGCGTTTTCGCCTGAACAAGCACGTTCTGAACAATGCCGCCCTGATCCCGCAGCCATTACGCGAAACATTGCGGCAAGAATTAACACACAATGCGGTATCCACCGCAAATAACGATGAGTTTTGCCGGAAAGAATTGCGTCAGTTTGCCGCCTACAGCGGTGTACGGACTCTGGAACTCTATCTGACACATTACCTTTGAAGAGCGCAGCATGAATAAAATTTATATCGAACATAACCCGTTTATTGTTGAAACCCGCTTTTTAATCAACGGTTCCGAACCCGCCGAAGGCTGTAAACTCTCAAGTTACAAAGAGTTGCGTCTTCAGCTTTGGGTCGAAACCCTTTTTGATGAACTCAGCCGTCTGCTTAACGGCGACCTAGCCTTCAATGTCGAATTCAAAGGCGTTGAATCCGACTATATGGATATGCTGGAAGCGGCAGAATCCGCCCGCCAAAAAGGCATGATCATTGAACTGGAACTGACCCGGGTGAAAGAGGTTCACCAGCGCCTGAATGCGATTCAGGCGATGATGGAAGAAGCCAGACAGAACCCGCAGTTCAACGACTATATCGAAAACAATGAAAAGGTAAGCCACGGGTTCCGGGAAGCGTTTAACCGCGACTTCAACCTGTATGTCGTTGCCACCATGTCATCGGGTAAGTCCACATTAATTAACGCGATGCTCGGCCAAGATCTCTTGCCCGCAGCCAACGAAGCCACCACCGCCACCATCGCACAGATAACCGATGACAAGACATTGGGTTCATCCTATATGGCGCGTCGTATTAGCAGCCACACGGGGCCAGGCGAAGAAATACCGGTATCCTCGGATCTGCTAAAAGAGTGGAACCAACTGGAGGACACCCATCAGATTGAACTGCGCGGTAACATCATCTCGATACAAGAGCGCGATAATGTACGCCTGGTGCTAACCGACACCCCAGGGCCAAATAACAGCCAGGACGGCGAGCACGAACGTGTCACCATGAGCTATATTCAGGATTCCCAGCGCAACCCGCTGATCCTGTATGTGCTGAATGCGTCGCAACTGGGGATCAATGATGACCAGCACCTGCTTCGCCTGGTGGCGCAAACCATGATGCGTGGCGGCAAACAGAGCAAAGATCGCTTTATTTTCGCCGTCAACAAGATGGATAACTTTGATCCTGAAAACGGTGAAAACGTCGGCGCTGCGCTGGAGCGGATCAAAACCTATTTGCAGAATAATGGTATTCACAACCCGCAGGTTTACCCGATCTCGGCCAACCTGACGCGCCTGCTGCGTAAAAACCCGGATGCCCTCACCCGCAAAGAGCGCGGCGAACTCAACACCATGACCGAGCTTTTCCTCGAAGAAGCCAGCATGAATCTGCCCTCTTATATGCCGCTCACCTCCCGCGTCAGCCGTGCGCTGGAGCAACGCAACCTGTCGCGTGCCCTCTTCCGCAGCGGGCTGCCCGCCGTTGAGGTGATGATTGACGAATATATTGATAAATACACCTTCCCAAACCGACTGAAACGGGCCTATGAAGCGCTCAATCAGGCGATAGAGAAAGGCATGCGCGAAGCTGAGCTCACCGAACAACTGGATCAGGATGAACGTGCACTTGCGCACCTGAACGAACAAATTACCCGCCTCGAACAAAAGCGCAAAGAAAGCGCAGATACCGATGTGTACAAGCAGTCACTACGCCAGAAAGGGAAAGAACTACCGCCGCACATTGCCGCCGGATTCACGCAAAAACTAGCGCTGGTGCTAGCAGCCATCAAAGAGCAAGGTAACGAATTCACGAAAGTGCCGCAGCAGACACCAGCTGATGCGCAGCGGCTATTAGATGCAGCGGAACGCGACGCGAGTTTTCGTTTCAAAGAGTTGATCAATGCGTTCGAAGCAGCATTCCAGACCGCGCAAGCATTAATTAAGGACGAGTTGCATGTGGAGTACCGCCGCTATATCAGCGAGTTGTTCGAAGACACCCGCGAACTGAAGCTCCCGCTGTTCCTGGGGCTGAAAGAGAGCATCGCCGACTTTTCGCTCAATTTGAGCCTTAATGCCAACAACATTAAAAACCGGGAAGAACGTTATAACCCGCGCGAGGTGAGCGACTCAACGTGGTGGAACCCCTTCACCTACTTCAGAACCCGCACCGTCTGGGATTACCGCACAGTAGAATTTGTTGACATGCCCGAACTTTGGAATGAAAAGCGCAGCGAGATTGAAGGTAACTTCAGAGACCTGATTGATGCGGCGCGGAAGAAAAACGAAACGGATAAAGACCGATTAGTCGAAAGCTACATCGAGTTTATCGAACGCGAATTTAACAGCAAATTTAACACTCTGATCGCCACGTTGAAGGAGAAAATGACCGTTCAGGAAGCGCGTGAATTTGCCATTGCCGAAGCGCGTGCGCAGAAATCGTGGATCACCGAATTTAAATCACGCCTCGACAACACATTGAGCATACAGGAGTAACCACGCATGGAGCAGAATTTTCACCACGCTTTTTTGGCAGCGCTCAACAGCCCGCAGCGTGACTTCGCGCTGCTGAACGCCATGCTGGAGGAGTCTTACGCGGCGAAACCGGCGCTTTTCGACACCCACCGGGAGGATAGCGCCTGTGAAGCTATCAATCCCGATACCATTGACTGGAACAGCGGCTACTTTGCGTTGCAGAGCAGGAGCCTTGAGCACAACTTTTCGCTGGAGCGAGCGCGGCACCTGATTACCGTCAGTCAGCGGCTAACCAAGCACCAGTATGACGGTTTTCTCACCCATCCTGCAACGCATAAGGATAACGGAAACAAAAACATGAACAGCAATGAAACCACGCCGTTTACGCCGGGCCAAAGCATGCTTGCCGCTCTGGAGGCTGGCTCCCTCAACCGCCTGCGTTCTGCACTGGTTGCAGAGCTGGAAAATAACCGTCTGGATGGACAGACGGTTCGCCAGGCGATGAAATGGGCTGAATCTCGCGTAACCGGGCTGTTTGTCGACTATGAAGAAAACACGCTCGCGCTCGGTTTCGAGGCTGACAAAAGCAAATGGGATGTCGATTACTATAATCGCCAGTCAGCCTACCTGAGCACGAATTTCGCACGGGAGCGGTTTGAGCACTTAATGAGCATCTATCAGGTACTGCGCGATCGCGCTGTTTCCGGCTTTGTCCGACAGCCCAAAGCCGCACCGCGCCCTGCTAGTTCGCCGACTGCATCGACACCGAGCAGCCAGACGCCTGCACCAGCCACACCGGTGCGCCAAAGTGGTTCAACCTCTGCGCTGAGAGTTGCCGTCCTGGCGGGCGGTGCGTTCGCCGCGCTCGCACTGCTGATTTTCGCATTGCTTTAACGGAGGCATCACAATGCAAAAACCAATGATGCCGCTGCAAATCCAGGAGATGGAACAGCGAGCGGCGGGTATGCTCGCTTCTGCCAACACGCTGATTAATCGTAGCTATCTGGCTGAGATGCGCCACTACCCGGTAGAACCGCTTGAAGATTTTCAGGGCGTGCCGATCCACCGCGCCAGTGATATCCGCCTGTTTCGCATTGAGCGTATTGTTCAGGAAAACAAGCAGTCAGTGCTGGAGAGCACTACTGCCGCCTACACTGCCTTAGGCGCTGCCGGTTATAGCGTCTTTTTGTTACTGAAATCCGATGGCCGCGAAACCGATGTCTATATCGGCACGCGTGGTGAGCCAGGTAAGATGCTGGGGCAAAACTCTGGTGAACTGCTCAATGAAACGTTCAAAGGGCATTTCCCCGGCAGCAAACTGATTGCGCAGAACGCACAACAAACCGCACAGCTACTGGATGGTGCGCTGGCGCAAAAAGAAAACCCGTCATCCTCGGTGACCGCCGTAACGGGCGTTCCGTCGCTGGCAATAGAAGACAGCGAACACTTTATGCAAGGGCTGGAGCATTTTATTGATGCCGCCGAGAGCCGCGTTTATCAGGCGATTATCCTTGCAGAACCGGTTACGCCACCGGAGTTGGATCGCATTCGCACCGGTTATGAAAAGGTCGCCACGCAGCTCTCTGTGCTGGCTAAGCGTCAGTACTCTTTTGGCGTGCAGGACAGTGACAGCGTAGGCCTGAGCATCAGTGAAGGGCTGAGCCAGTCTCTCGGTGAGAGTTTAGGCATGACGGTGTCTCAGGGCACGTCTTTCACCCGTGGAACGAACCACTCTACAAGCGTTGGCTCCTCAAGCAGCGAATCCACTTCTGGGGTCATTGCTGATGTCATGGCGGGCTATAAAAATGGCAGCCAGATATCACTCGGTGCGGCCGTTAAAGGTATGCTGCAGGGCGTTGCCCTTAACCGTAACCACTCAGTGAGCGTGAGCGAAAACACCACTGTTGGCACGTCGGAAACTCTAGGCAGCAACGCTTCCCAAAGCGAGTCGCGTACACTGAACCGGAACGATACCACCACCCGCACTGACGGTCAGACCGTCAATAAAACGACCGGCAACAGCCAGCAGATTTCGCTGGAGGTGCATGACAAAACCATCGAGAACCTGCTGGCAAAAATCGATCACCATCTCGAACGTGTAAATGAAGCGCGAACCTACGGCGGCTGGCAAACTGCCGCCTACTTTATTGGTGACAGCACCGCCTCATCAGAATCGCTGGCCAGCATTTTCCTGGGGTTAATGCGCGGAACGCGCTCAAGTACGGAGGATTTTGCTTTAACCACCTGGAACTCACAAAGCAAACGCCCCATTCTTGACTGGCTGTCGGTATTGGCCCATCCACCGCTGAAACCCACCATTGCCCCGGTGCTGGCTATCGACTGGCTCACCCCGGCAACACTGGTTTCCGGCAAAGAGATGGCCCTTCAGTTGAGCCTGCCCCGACGTTCAACCTCCAGCGTCGCGGTACTGCACACACACTCATTCGGGCGAAAAGTCCTGCGTTTGGACGGGCCGGAACCTGACGAACAACAGACCCGAACACTGCGACTTGGGCAGATGCGCCATTTGTGGAACGATCTGGATATGCCCATCGATCTGGATGTGGACAGGCTCACCAGCCATGTGTTTATCACTGGCTCCACCGGCGCAGGCAAAAGCAACACCATTTACGCGTTGCTTGAACAGCTTGGTCAGCACAATGTCCCATTTTTGGTTATCGAACCCGCGAAAGGTGAATATAAGCAAGTATTTGGTCATCGTGATGATGTCTCGGTCTTTGGAACGAATGCGCGCTTTTCGCCACTGTTGCGTATTAATCCGTTCCGCTTTCCTGAAACCACCCACGTTTTTGAGCATATTGACCGCCTGGTGGATGTCTTCTCGATGTGCTGGCCGATGTATGCCGCCATGCCTGCCGTATTAAAAGATGCCATTCTGCAAGCGTACACCGTGTGTGGCTGGGATCTGGTGACTTCGGAAAATCGCTGGCAACCGGCCCTTTTCCCGACCTTTGCCGATCTCCAGGAACAACTTCGCCAGGTGATTGAGCAATCGGAGTGGTCGCAGGAGGTGAAAAGCAACTATATCGGCTCGCTGGTTACCCGCGTCAACTCGCTCACCAATGGCTTAAATGGGCAAATTTTTAGCGGTGATGAGATAGACAATGCCCGCCTTTTTGATAGCAATACCATCATCGATTTAAGCCGTATCGGTTCGCAGGAAACCAAGTCATTCATTACCGGTATTTTGGTGATTCGCCTCAGCGAGCATCGTGCCGCAATGAGCGGGATGAATCAGGCTTTGCGCCACGTGACGGTGCTTGAAGAAGCCCACCATCTGCTGAAACGCAGCGGCGGCAATTCGGGCGCAGAAGGCGCAGATATCACTGGCAAAGCGGTGGAAATGCTCGCGAATGCCATTGCTGAAATGCGCACCTGGGGCGAGGGCTTTATCATTGCCGATCAGTCACCTGCGGCAGTGGACATGGCGGCTATCCGCAACACCAATACCAAAATTATCATGCGTCTGCCCGAAGAGATGGATCGCCGCACCGCCGGAAAATCAGCGGCATTAAGCGACGATCAACTCGATGAACTGGCTCGCCTGCCGCGCGGCGTCGCGGTGGTATATCAGAACGACTGGCTAGAGCCGGTGTTGTGCAGAGTCACGAAATTTGAGGCACCCACCGAGCCATGGCACTACACACCCACAGCACCGCTCGTTGCCACCAATCCGCAAGCCTGGACGCCGCTGTTAAGCTGGTTACTCAACCACCGTCTACCGCATCCGGTAGATATCGAAGCGGAACAACTGGTCGAGCTGGTCGATGCGCTGACGCTGTCGACGCGCAGCAAAATCTTGCTGCGCTCGCTGATAGCGGAGTTCGGGACTCATCGTACCCTACGTATTCAACGTGAAGATCAGTTCCGCCAGTTGGCCAGTACCGTTACCGGGTTACTCAATTGCCGTCGCGAGGTAATGCATCTGGTCAGCCAATGCTGCGACTTCAGCATCCTGAATAACACGCTTGATACCCTGCTGATCCGGTGCACCGGCGAGTTACCGCAGACGCTGCGCATCGCGGTGCAGCAGTGCCTGATGAAAGATATTTCTAGCGAATCAGAAACATGGCTAAAGACCTACGCCGGGTGGCGTAAGCACGTACAGGAAACCCTGCAATGAGCGAACTGGTCGTTTTGGAAACGGTCCTTGAGGTCGAAAGTGAGGAACTGATAGAACTCACCAAGGATATAGATATTACCAACATTGACATTGATGAGCTGGATAAGCCATTAACGAAAGTTGACATACCGCTGACCGAGCTGAGTGACGAGATGCGCGTGACGCTTCGTGATAAAGGCTACAGCGAAGAGGTCATCGAGCGCATCGGCAGTGAACAGGAAGCACAAATTTACCTTGATGCTGGACTGGAGTGTGAGACGGTCAACGGTAAAGATGTGCTGGCGCAACCCGATATCGACCCCGATCAAATGGACGAAGTGGGCAGGACTAACCTTGAGCGGATGGAAAAAGGTCTGCCGCCACAAGATTCCGACGGCAAACCTTACCAACTCCACCATATCGGGCAAAATGCTGATTCACCGTTAGCAGAGCTGACGCAAAGCGAACATATGGGCGGTGGTAATAATAAGATCCTGCATGATGTCACCAAAGATTCCGAAATTGATCGCAGTGATTTCAAAACGGAACGCACCGACCACTGGAAGCAGCGTGCAGAAGAGATTAAAAATCAACGAAGCGAGGCAGCAGTATGAAACAACTGAAAACGTTTATCGAACAACATGATGTGATTACCCGCCCGGTTGATGCGGCAACGATTAATGCGGCAGAACAAACGCTTCATATTTCCTTCACTACAGACTATAAAGCCTGGCTTTCAAACGTCGGGATCCTCTCTTATGAAGCTACCGAAGTGTTCGGGCTGGGCGTGAAGGAAACTGCGTGGTTAAGCATTCTGCGCTCAACCGCGGAACTGCGCCAGCAACACCCCAATTTCCCTGCTTCGGCAGTTCCACTGATGGATGCGGAAGATGGTCACTACTATCTCTATGACAACGCGACCGGCAAAATTGTGCACTGGTCGCCGCTCTCCGGTGTTCTCGAAACCTTGAGCGATTCACTGGAATCTTTCGTGCTAAAACAAATCGAGCAATAGACTGAACCAACAGCGCACCAGGCAGCGGCAGGGTGCGCTAAACACCATAGATCATCTACCCCTTTTTAGTACTAGCTAATGCATAATCCAGATCAGGTAATACGGGTAATTTCTCAGCCCCTAAGGGCACCCCGAGTCGACGTTTGCCATTATTAGCGCTGCCGCCAGTGAGGTCAATCACGCGATAGCGTCAAAAAATAAAAAGAGACTCCGTCCCCCCCCAGGTAATGTATAGTTCGCGTTTGACGGGGAAACCATGCTAACTCACTCATCTATCCGCCTTAACAAATACATTAGCGACAGCGGCATTTGTTCTCGTCGCACTGCCGATCTCCACATCAAGGAGGGCCACGTTTTCATCAACGGCCGGTTAGCCGCCTTGGGCGATCAGGTATTGGTCGGGGATATGGTGAAAGTTAACGGCCAGCCGATCGAACCGCGTAGTGCGGACGATTTGGTGCTTATCGCACTGAATAAGCCTGTTGGCATCATCACCAGCATGGGGAAGCACGTGCGGGATAACATCGGTGATTTCGTTAATCACAGCAGACGCGTCTTTCCTATCGGACGCCTGGATAAAGACTCCCAGGGTCTGATTTTCCTGACCAATGACGGCGAGTTGGTCAATAAGATCCTTCGTGCTGGCAATAATCATCAAAAAGAGTATCTGGTCACCGTCAACAAACCGGTGACCAATGAGTTTATTCAGGGCATGAGCGCAGGCGTCCCCATCCTGGGCACGGTGACTCAAAAATGCCTAGTGGAGAAAGAAGCTCCGCAGGTGTTTCGCATCACCCTGGTGCAAGGGCTTAACCGCCAAATCCGCCGCATGTGCAAATATTTTGGTTATGAAGTCACCAAGCTTGAGCGCGCACGTATTATGAACATCGTTCTGAAAGGGTTGCCGCTGGGCGAATGGCGGGATTTCACCACAGAGGAACGGCGCGAGCTATTTAAACTGGTTGAACACTCCTCATCCGAGGATATTTCCTCCCCGCTTCAATAACGCCAGATTTAAGCGACAGTAGCAATATAGCTCCTCGGACCATACTGATTAACCTGATACAAAATGCTCTGGATGCCCCTAAAAAGGGGGCGTACTGATAACGATCCGTTCACACAAAGGGTGCTGCAATTTTCTTGAATATCCGCACCGTTCCACTTTACTTCTCTTTCCGCTCGAAATTGTAATCAACCTCTCAAAACAGCCCGTAATTATCAGTTGATCTTGTTTTCATTCGGCTCTATCTTCTCGCATCCGGGTACATGAAGCGGCTCGCTGGATGCGGTCTATCCCTCCTCCCCCTTTCCGTCTACCACACGGATTTATGACTCTTCTCTTGTCAGAGTTACCACACAGCATTTGATAACTTTCGGTAAACATGAACTCAACGGTTAAAGATACCCTGGCAGCACGTGATGTCACCCTAACCCCGTGGACAGGCTTTTATTTCCTGCAGTCGCTGCTGATCAACTTCGCCCTCGGCTATCCATTTAGTCTGCTGTATGCCGTGGCGTTCGGCTGTGTGTTACTGCTGCTGTGGCGTCTCAGCCCACGCTTGCAAAAGAGTGTGATCGGGCTGTGTAGCCTCATCGCTGCCATGTATTTCCCGTTTGCTCAGGCCTATGGCTCGCCCAATTTTAATACCCTGCTGGCGTTACACTCGACCTCGGTGGAAGAGTCCAGCGAGATATTGACCATCTTCCCGTGGTACAGCTATCTGGTGTCGCTGTTTATTCTGGCTCTGGGCATTATCGCGTTGCGCCGTAAGCCAACCCCGAAAGGCGCTTGGAACACCCTCAACAGCTTATGTCTCACCATCAGCGTGGTCTGCTTTTTTGTCACGCCAGTACAGAATCTGGCGTACGGTGGCGTGTTTAAATTGACCGACTCTGGTTATCCCGTGTTTCGCTTCGTCAGAGATGTGATCGTCAATAACCAGGAAGTGATTGATGAAAAAGCCCGTATGCAGGCGCTTTCGCAACTGAAAGATTCCTGGAACGTGCTGGCGGTGAAACCGAAGTATCATATTTACATGGTAGTGATCGGCGAAAGCGCGCGGCGAGATGCCTTAGGTGCGTTTGGTGGGCACTGGGACAATACCCCCTTTGCCAGCCACGTAAACGGCACGCTGTTGCTTAACTATATTGCGGCCAGCGGATCAACACAGAAATCGCTCGGCATTACGTTAACCCGTGTTATTAACGGTAAACCCCAGTATCAAGATAACTTCGTCACGTTGGCCAATCGGGCAGGTTTTCAGACCTGGTGGTTCTCAAACCAAGGCCAAATTGGTGAATATGACACCGCTATCGCCAGCATTGCCAAACGTGCCGATGAAGTGCAGTTTCTGAAAAACGGTGATTTTGAAGCAGATAAGAATACCCATGATGAAACGCTGCTCAAGATGACCGCCCAGGTTTTTGCCGCCCCGCGCAACACTAACCCGCAACTGATCGTCTTGCACCTGATGGGTTCACATCCGCAAGCCTGCGACCGAACTCAGGGGAAATACGCGGACTTTGTACAATCCAAAGAAACTTCCTGCTATCTTTACACCATGACGCAAACTGACAGCCTGCTAAAACAGCTCTATCAGCAGTTACGCGATACCGGGGAAAGTTTCTCAATGGTCTACTTCTCCGATCATGGTCTGGCATTTAAAGAGCGCGGTACCCAGGTGCAATATCTGGCGCACGATGACCAGTTTCAACAAAATTTTCAGGTCCCCTTTATGGTGCTTTCCAGCGATGACACCGAACACCGCCTGATTAAAGCCCCTCGTTCAGCCAATGATTTCCTGACCTTTTTCGCTTCGTGGACCGGGATAAAAACCAAAGAGCTGACGCCGAAATACTCGTTTCTTTCCGAGCAAAAAGCCGGCCCCGTCTATATCACCAACTTTAAGCTCAAGAAGGTGGACTACACCCATTTGCCGACGGATATCTTTGAAACCCAAACGCGCTGAAGTGTAACAAGGTAGCCTTTGCATCTCGGGCCACTTTGTCTGTAATATGAGGCAGTTAAAATGGAAAGAGCCTGTTGACCAATGAAAAAACTCACTTTTCTGCCTCTCATTTTCCTGACACTGGCGCTGGCAGGTTGCACCAGTGACTACATTATCACGACTAAATATGGCGATAGCCTACAGGCCCACGGCGAACCGGACACTGACCGCAATAGCGGAATGACCAGCTATACTGACATGAACGGCGACTATCATCTGATCAATACCAATGATATTTCAGGGATAGTCAAAAAATAGCCTTTCCTGCGGCTGCGTGACTTTCACGCCCGCCATGCGTAAAGCCTTGCCATGGATTGCAGCGGTTGCATTTTTTATACAGGCCCTTAGAAACTGGCGGCCTGTTCATGATTAACGCCCCCGATAAAGGTTATATCCCATTTGCTGGGCAACAGCCGCAACCATTTTTTGCCCCCGCACGCTGTTACCAACGGGATCAAGTGGTGGTGAGAACGCAGCAATCCCCATTACACCAGGCACCACGGTCAAAATACCGCCCCCAACACCACTTTTACCTGGCAAACCAACGGTGTATGCCCAATCGCCAGAACTGCCATACATCCCTTCCATCGTCATTTCTGCCAAAATAAAGGGCGTGTTAGACTCTGTCAGCACTCGCTTTTTGCTGACGGGGTTGATACCACCGGCGGCAATTGTCGCCCCCATCGTGGCCAATTCAATGGTATTAAGCAGCGTTGAACATTGACGGGTATACACATCGCAGGCTTCCATTGGATCGCAGTACATCGCATCGGCGCTATAGAGTAACCAGGCGATCGCACGGTTATGGAAGTTGGTCGTTTGCTCTGAATCATTCACCTCGTCAGAGAGTGCGATTTGTGCACCCGCTAACTGCTGTTGCATATCAAGAATACGCAACCAGCGGTTTTCACGGTCACTCGCTTTCACTAAGCTCACCGTTGACATTGCCCCGGCATTCACCAGCGGCGAGAGGGGTTTACCTTTATGTAGCTCCAGAGCAATCACTGAGTTAAAGGGCAAGCCAGTGGGATCAGCACCAATCTTGTCCTGAACCTGTTGTGGGCCAACATCTTCCAACGCCAAGGCGAGCGAGCACACTTTTGAAATTGACTCCAGCGCAAAGCGAAACTCCGCATCCCCCTGAGAAATGATATCCCCGTCAACGGTTACAATCGCCAAGGCGGCTAAATGGCTTGGCACGCTCGCTAAAAAAGGGATATAGCTGGCATTCTCGCCGCCACTCAATGTGGAATACTGCGCATAGGCATCCGATGCCACCTGTTGAAGACGTTGTAAATCGATAGTCATGTTGTTGACTCCCAGACTGAATTTGCGGAGTTGGGAGATAATACTCTCAACCCTTGAAAGAAATATTAAGGTTTTGGCACCTGAGCGGTTATTACAGCAGGCTCAATAGTTCTCATCACGCCAATGGCTATGCAAAGCCACCATCAGGTCCAGCCATTCTAGGCCCCCCCACTTAAACATTGTGTAATAGGCACCCAAGATTGATATCGGGCTGAGGGACCCAAAGTGCCTGGCACAAAGATCAGTACGTTACCCACTGCTGCTAACATAATGGCGATAGGATAGTTTCAATAGCGGTATGACCAGCTATATCGGCATAAACGGCGATTATCATCTGATCATAGTGAAAAAATAGCGGCTGTCTGAGTTTTTATCTGCTAAATCGTAGCGGCTTTCGTGTTTATTCGAGTTAACCAAACAAATAGAACTTTCGCAGCCAGGCTTGAATAAGCCTGGCTGCGATAATGTTGAAGCGATATCCTCCTTTATTTAGCCGCCAGCTTACACAGCGTTAACGCCACATTATAAGAAGCCTCAAACGACTTGAGGGGTAAAAACTCAAACCGTGAATGGAAATTATGCGCGCCGGTAAAGAAGTTTGGCGTTAATAACCCTTTGGCAGACAGCGCCGCACCGTCTGTACCGCCGCGCATCGGGATGACTTTAGGCTCAATGTTCAACTCGGCCAGTGCGGCAAAAATCAAATCTATGGCCCGGCGGTCATCGGTGATGGCATTGCTGATATTGCTGTAGGTATCGCTGATGTGATACTCCACCCGAGCGGTGGGATATTGCGCAGCAATCTTCTCCGCCACTTCACCAATCTGCTGTTTGCGGCGCTCAAAATTCGCCAAATCGAAATCACGGATATTGGCTTTCAGCAGCGCTTCGCTTTGCGATGCCTGCATACCGTTAAACCAGATATAACCTTCGCGCCCTTCGGTATGCTCAGGAGTCTGCTGGCAATCGAAGTGGCCGATGTAATCCATCGCCATCAGCAGCGGATTCACCAGCACACCTTTAGAGGACATCGGGTGACTGGTCACGCCGGTAAAGCGCAGTTCGGCGCTGGCGGCGTTGAAGTTTTCATACACCACTTCACCCAATTCGCAGCAGTCGATGGTCCAGGCAAAGTCGACGTCGAAACGCGCCAGATCCAGCGCTTTGGCGCCACACAGGCCAATCTCTTCGTCCGGTACAAACGCCACCACGATATCGCCGTGTTGGTCCTCTGCGGTAAGGTTTTCCAACACCGTCATCACTACCGTGACGGCCGCTTTGTTATCCGCCCCCAACACGCTGGTGCCGTCGCTGAAAATAATCTCTTCTCCCGGATAGGCTTTGATTTCCGGGTGTTCAGCAGTGCGTAGCCAGATATCTTGCTGCGCGTTCAGGCACAAATCCTCACCGGTAAAGCGCAAGATTTGTGGATGGATATCCGGCGATAAACCAACGTCTACGGTATCAATATGGGTGATGAATCCGATACGTGGCGCACCAGGTACGTTGCCTTTTTTCACTGCGGTGACGGTGGCATGTTCGTCAATAACCACATTATCCAGGCCGAGTTGGCGTAGTTCCTCAGCCAGCATCTCCGCCATGGCGAACTGGCCAGGAGTGCTGGGCAAAGTACTCACCGCTGGGTTGCTCTGGCTGGTGACGGCCAGATAGCGGAAGAAACGTTGGGTTAACTGCGTGGCGAGCGGTGAAGACATTATGTTGTGTATGAACGCATCCCGTTTGCAAGGCTTCCATGGCTAGGATCACCAGAGCAATCTTTCAGAATTCACCCTTTTGTTAGAGTTTATTTTTGCCAACTACTGCCTTTACCGAGGCTAGCGTTGACCTCATTGTTATCGTTCGATGTTGTTTGCTGACAATGTAAATTTAATGTTATTTATTAAGCGCTTTAGTACAAGCTTTATTTTTCAGTGGTAGGCTCACCAACAGGAAGATAGTGATGATAATTAAAATTACAAAGCTTGCGCTGGCCATAGCAGCGCTCTCAATAAGCTCTGGGGTAGCAGCAAAAACGTTAGTCTATTGTTCAGAAGGTTCACCAGAAAACTTTAACCCGCAACTCTACACCTCCGGGACCAGCGTAGATGCCAGCGCGGTGCCGATCTATAACCGACTGGTGGATTTCAAAGTCGGTACCACCGAACTGCAGCCTAGCCTGGCAGAAAGCTGGGACGTCAGCGAAGACGGTAAGGTGTACACCTTCCATCTGCGCCAAGGAGTGAAGTTCCAGAGCAACAAATATTTCACGCCGACGCGCGATTTTAACGCCGACGATGTGATCTTCTCGTTTATGCGCCAGAAAGATCCAAACCATCCCTATCACAACGTTTCCAACGGCAACTACTCCAACTTCGAAAGCCTGGAGTTCGGCAAGCTAATCACCGCCATCGACAAGGTTGATGACCATACCGTGCGTTTCACGCTGGCCCATCCGGAAGCGCCGTTTGTTGCCGATTTAGGCTGGTATTTCGCCTCAATTCTCTCTGCGGAATACGCCAATAGCATGTTGAAGGCGGGCACGCCAGAGCGTGTAGATATGGAGCCGATTGGCACCGGGCCGTTTGAATTGAAGCAATATCATAAAGACTCCCGCATCCTGTTTACCGCCTTCCCTGATTACTGGCAGGGCAAAGCGAAAACCGACCGTCTGGTGTTCTCCATCACGCCGGACGCGTCGATCCGTTACGCCAAGCTGGAAAAAAATGAATGCCAGGTGATGCCGTTCCCTAACCCGGCAGACCTGCCACGCATGAGGGAAAATAAAGACATCAACCTGATGCAAAAAGCAGGCTTGAACACCGGCTTCCTGGCGTTTAACACTCAAAAGGCCCCGCTGGATAACGTGAAGGTCCGTCAGGCGTTGGCGTTGGCCATCAATAAACCGGCAATCATCGAGGCAGTATTCCAAGGTACTGGCACTGCGGCGAAAAATATACTGCCTCCGGGCGTGTGGAGTGCCGATGCGGATTTGAAAGACTACGATTACGATCCGGAGAAGGCCAAAGCCCTACTGAAAGAAGCTGGCTTCGCCAACGGTATGACCATCGATCTGTGGGCAATGCCGGTTCAACGCCCGTATAACCCGAACGCCAAGCGCATGGCAGAGATGATCCAGGCCGACTGGGCGAAAGTGGGCGTAACGGCCAAAGTAGTGACCTATGAGTGGGGCGAGTACCTGACGCGGGTGAAAAACGGCGAGCATCAGGCCGCACTGATGGGCTGGACCACGGCAACCGGGGATCCGGATAACTTCTTTGGCCCGCTGTATAGCTGCACGTCAGCCAACGGCGGCTCTAACTCGTCGAAGTGGTGTTATCAGCCGTTTGATAAGCTGATCCTGGAGGCTCGAGCCGAAAGTAACCACCAAAAGCGCGTAGCGCTTTACAAGGAAGCCCAGCAGATGATGCACGATCAGATGCCGGCGGTGATGATTGCCCACTCGACGATTTTTGAGCCGGTGCGCAAAGAGGTCACCGGATACGAAATCGACCCGTTCGGCAAGCATATTTTCTATCAGGTCGATGTGAAATAAGCGCTGACGCTTGAACGATGACTAAGGGCTTCAAACCGAGAGGGATGAAGCCTTTTTTATTACTGCCCCGTAACCGAATTTCGCAACAATCTGACTGTGATAGCTATCACAACTGCAACCTGCCCCCCACGCATACATCCAGCAGCCAGCCTAGCTTCAAGGTATAATCAGATTTCAAATTGATGACTGACCGTTCTGGCCGTCTTGACCATTCTGACCATTCTGACCGTCTTGGCCATTCTGACCGTCTTGACCATTCTGGCCATCCTGACCATCCTGACCATCCTGACCATCCTGACCGTCTTGACCGTTCTGCAATTTAGTATGGCCATTCTCAGGCTCAACAGGTTTTACTTGAGCAGCGTGACCACCAAGAGAAATGGCCAGCAGAAAAACCAAGTACATATTTTTTTTAATTTTCATGAAATGTCAGACTCACTATGGTTAGGGAAAGCGCAGGGAACGCACGTTCACACATTGGAAACCAATCCGGTGCAGGATTTACGGCAGGTAGCATAGCAAGTAACCAGAGATGGCAACACCAAGAAAAAATACAACCATTCACTGGGGCCAATACTGGATGGCCTGGGCCGCGAAAACCTTAATATCGTCAATTTCGTCACGTTCCATCATCATCTCTGCCAGCATTTGCGGGTAGCACCTGGATAAACATCACCGAGCTGCGGAATGGGGAACCGCCATCCTGCTACCACTGTTGCTGGTCAAAAACTTACTCAGGGTATGCTGCGCATCAGCACGCAAACATTCGAATGTTACGATATTTGTAGGATGAAGAATAAACCGCTCTCCTCTGTGATCCAGATCCTATATTTAATTAATGAGGCCAGCCTTTTTCGGCCAGGGTTCCACAGGGAGAAAAGTATCAACCACTTATTCGGCCACCAATGGCTTCTGGCAACGATGTTGATAGCTAGCGCTCATACTTTCGCAGCATCCCCATCTGACCCGATTAGTCAGGCGCAGGAGCAATTGGCCCAGATTGCTGAGTATCAGTGCAAGATCGACTCACGCTCGGCACAAGGCGATCGCACCCTGATGCGTTACAGCTACCGTAAGCCGGGCTATGTGCGGATGGATTTCAGCGAACCTCATCGTGGTGCCGTGCTGATCTATGATCCCGATAGCGCTAAGGTACGCGTATGGCCATTCGGTATCGGCACTCTGCCAGTGCTGAGCCTGTCACCCAGCAACTCGTTGGTACAAGGCCCTAACGGCCATCGCATAGACCAATCGGACGTTGGCACCTTGCTGCGTAATATTCGCCACCTCCAGCAAGGGGGAAAAACGACCGTCATCGGTAAGGAAGCCCTGGCGGGACAAGCCGCTTTGCATGTCACCATCCTTGGAGCAGCGGGGGTTAATGTCGGTGGCGTTCACCGTTATGAGGTTTGGTTAGAGGATAGCCACAGCTTCCCAACCAAGGTGGTCAGCTACGATACCGACAATCGAGAAATAGAAACCGTGATGATGGACGCTCTGGTGTTCAACCTGCATTTTCCCACTGACTTCTTTACCCCTTAAGGCAGAGCCCAATATGGCCGAATACCAGTTCGTCACCACCTGGCGTATCAAAGCCCCATTACAGACGGTGTGGGAGGTACTCTATCATCCCGATATCTGGCCAAGCTGGTGGAAAAACCTGTTACAGGTGGTCGAGATAGTGAAAGGCAATGAGCTTGGGATCGGGGCGCTACATCATTATACCTGGCAAGGCGTGCTGCCTTACCGCATCACTTTCGACATGCATATAGTCAATATCGTGCCACTACAGCTATTGGAGGGACAAGCCAGCGGCGAAGTTGAAGGGGTTGGCCAATGGCTGTTAAGTTCCGATGGGGTTTATACCCTTGCGCGTTATACCTGGCATGTCCGAACCACTACGCTCTGGATGAACTGCCTGGCACCGCTGGCAGCACCGTTATTTCGCTGGAACCACGATGCGGTGATGCGGGCCGGAGCCAAAGGATTGGCGCAACGGCTGGGTACCAGCGTTGAAATGAGTTGATTGTCAGCTATAGTGCTAGCAAATCATCAGGAGCCGCCATGCACATAAGACCTTACCAAGAGGCCGATCGCCTTTTCCTGCGCAGCCTGTATCTGGCCGCCCGCCAAACCGCCTTTACCTGGCGTGACACGCGAAATTATCGGCTGGAAGATTTTGATCGCTCAACGATTGGCGAAGAGATCTGGGTAGCCGAACGGGACGGCAAGCTGCTCGGCTTTGTCTCGATTTATCACGCCGATAATTTTATTCATAATCTGTATGTCGATCCTCTCCTGCCGCCGCAGGGCGTGGGCAGCGCGCTGTTGCATGCCGCAGAACAGACGTTTACCTCAACCGGGTCGCTCAAGTGCCTGGTGAAAAATGACAAGGCGCTGGCGTTCTATCACAAGCACGGCTGGCAGATCGTCTCCACCGGTGGTGACGGCGGCGAAGAGTATTACCTTTTACATTCGCCGAAAGGATAGCGTTGTTCTTAAGCTTGCGGTTTCAGCACAATGGAACAAGCGTATCTGTCCGCCGGATGGATGGACACCGTCGTTTCGAACGTTTCACCATGGCGGTCCACGTAACGACGAACAATTCTCAGTGCGGGTGAGCCGGGTTCAACGCCAAGCACTTTGGCAATTTTCGGCGATACGCCAACGGCGGTGATGGTCTGCCGAACCTCTTCACTCTTGACCCCATAATGTTTTTCAATCAGCTCGCTGATCAATGCGTAGGGATCGCTGCGCACCAGGCGACGTATCTTGTCATAAATAAGTCGGGTATAGCTGTCTGTCCAGCAGATGGGGGCGTCTTTCTTTGCGCCGTCTTCACGGATACTGGCGATATGTAACCAGCGCGACCCTGGCGCACCGCCGATCACTTGAGATAGCTCCTCATCAGCCACCACCTCATCAATCTTTTTCACCACCCGAAGGTTATTGTTGGCCAGGAAAAGCAAATCTTCCAGGCTGGCCAGCGGGTGATTCATAGCGCTGTCTGATTTTTTTTCCACTATCAGCGTGCCAATCCCCTTACGCCTGACGATCAACCCCTGCTCGGTGATATCACGCAAGGCTTCACGAATGGTATGTCGGCTGACATCAAACTGTTCGCACAGCTCCATTTCAGGTGGCAACAGCGTGCCTACCGGGTACTTACCCGAGGCAATGCTTTGCACCAGCTCACGAGCAATACGTTTATAAAGAGATTCTTTCATAGCGGTCTGGCCGTTACTCCCGAAAAAACTTTCAGATCAACATCACAAAGTTGTAGCAAGACAGCTTTGCTCAAATGTCCGTACATTATATATTGTCCGTACATATTAAATGTACGGACATTTAAGGAAGCCTGAACAGCAAGAGTCCTCGTTTCCTCGCGCCTCACGAGCTGCTGTTTAGCCACCTGTCCCTATATGACATATGAAATAAATCTTACCACCATTCTTACACTCAGGGAGGCAATATGGCTTCTAATGTTCTTGATTCTATTCTGTTCCGTGACGCTTTTGGTACCCCGGAAATGCGTGCCATTTTTGATGATCGCGAGTTGGTACGCAAGTACGTCGAGGTGGAGGTCGCTCTGGCCAAAGCCGAAGCTCGCTGTGGGGTGATCCCAGTGGAAGCCGCAGAGGAAATTGCGGCCAGATGCAGTGCAGACACGCTGGATTTTGACCTACTGCGTCATGAAACCGAAATCGTTGGCTATCCCATTTTACCGTTGGTGCATCAGATATCGAAGCAGGCTGGCAGCTCAGGGGGATACGTTCACTGGGGGGCAACGACACAAGATATTATGGATACCGCAGTAGTCCTGCAAATCCGCGATGCATTCGAACTTATCGAAACCGATATCAACGAACTACGCCGCATTCTGGCTGACATGGCACAGCGCTACCGAACCACCCCAATGGCCGGACGCACCCATTTGCAGCAAGCCTTGCCGATCACCTTCGGTTATAAGGCGGCAATCTGGCTCAATATGTTTGATCGGCACGCTGAACGCCTGGCACAAGCCCGCCCGCGCGTCCTGGTAGGTCAATTCGCCGGAGCCGCCGGGACGTTGGCATCGCTGGGGGATAAGGGGCTGGCTGTGCAGCAGGCGATGATGGAAGAGCTGAGGCTGGGTATTCCGGACTCCACCTGGCATGTAGCACGCGACGGTTTTGCCGAAGCCGTTAACCTGTTGGGCCTGATCACCGGATCGTTGGGCAAAATCGCCTATGACGTCATGCTAATGGCCTCAAACGAATTCGGCGAACTCTATGAGCCCTTCGTCAAAGGCCGTGGTGCCAGCAGTACCATGCCGCAAAAACGCAATCCCATATCCAGTGAGCTTATGCTGGCCTGTGCCAAAGGAGTTCGTCAGCAGGCTGGGTTGATGTTGGATGCGATGGTCCAGGATCTGGAGCGCGCTACCGGGCCCTGGCATGCCGAATGGATAGCCATCCCAGAAAGCTTCATTCTCAGCGCTGGTGCACTGAAACAGGCAAGATTTATGCTCGGTGGGCTGATTGTGGATGAAGCTGCCATGGCAAAAAACCTGGACATGACTAATGGGTTGATCGTAGCAGAAGCCGTGATGATGGGGCTTGCACCTTATATTGGCCGCCAGGATGCCCATGATGTGGTGTATGACGCCTGCCGCATTGTCAATGAACAGGGTGGACGCCTCGCCGATGTGCTGAACGCGTTACCGGCTATTGCCAGTCGTCTGGAGCCAGAGCTGATTGAGCAGCTTACCGATCCGACCAATTATTTGGGTATGGCACCGCAAATGGTGGATCGGGCAGTACAGCAATCAGCCAAACAGGGCTAACGCATCCGCAGGAAATTCAATCCTTGTATAAGGAGATAATTATGTCAGCAGGATCACCCGACAGAAAGAAAAAAGCTATCGCCACCCTGATCCCACTGCTTTTAGGCTTGGCAATCTGGCTTTACCCGGTCCCCGAGGGATTAACACCGCAGGCTTGGCAGATGTTCGCCATCTTTGCAGCAACTATTGCGGCAATTCTGACTCAACCTCTGCCCTCCGGGGCAGTCATGCTGGTCGCGCTTTGCGTAGCCATTTTTACCGGAACCCTGACGGAGGCTAAAGCCTTATCCGGCTTTGCCAGTGGGACAGTATGGCTGATTTTCTGTGCTTATATCCTGTCACTGGGGTTCGTTACCTCCGGCTTGGGCAAGCGTATCGCCTATAAAATGCTGTCACTATTTGGTGGCAGCAGCCTGGGGATTGCCTACTCGCTAGGGGTATCCGATCTGATTATGGCTCCGGCCATGCCATCGGTAACCGCCAGATCGGGAGGCATCATCTTTCCCATCGTACGCTCTATCAATGAAGTCTTAGGGTCGGCACCAGGTAAGAGCGGTAAAAAGATCGGCGACTTTCTGATTATGGTGTGCTTCCAGTTCACCCCCATTACCGGTGCCATATTTCTGACGGGTATGGCGGCGAACCCACTGGTGGGCAGCCTGGCAAAAGATTCGTTGGGGGTAGAAATAACCTGGGGTGGCTGGTTCGTGGCCGCGGTCGTTCCCGCCATGGTGTGCTTTTTTCTGATGCCACTGCTGGTCTATAAGATCTTGAACCCGGAACTTAAAAAGACCCCGGAAGCGAAAGATATGGGACGCCGTGCCCTCAATGAGCTGGGTGCTATGTCAGGCGTTGAAAAAAAGGTCGCGCTGGGTTTTATCTTGGCGCTGCTGGGTTGGGGCACCAGTCTGCTGACAGGATTATCAGCCACCACGGTAGGGCTGGGGTTGGCTGCCTATCTGTTTGCTACTCATGCCGTGAGTTGGAAAGACCTGCTTAAAGATCAGGCCGCGTGGGATACGGTGATCTGGTTCAGCGTCATCATCAGCCTGGCGGGCGGGCGGGCTATCCAGCCTCGGTTTTATCAGTTGGATGACCACCAAGCTCGAAACCACTATTAGCGGTTTTGGCGCAATGCAGACGTTTGTCATTCTGGGGATACTGTATATTTATGTGCATTATCTGTTTGCCACGGCCTCCGGCCATGTCGCTGCACTGTATGCACCGTTCGCGGCTACCGCTATCGCTGCTGGCGCGCCACCGATGATGGTTGCCATCTGTTTTGGTATTTTCAGCAATTTGATGTGGGGAAATACCGAATATGGCGGCGGCCCTGGCCCCATTTACTTCGCTCAGGGATATTTTGAACGGCCACGTTTCTACAAAATCAATTTTTGCGTGGTGACGTTCAACGTCATTCTGATCTTCGTTGTAGGCCTCGCCTGGTGGAAATTGCTAGGGTACTATTGATCACTATTACCGAATCAGGCGTCATGGATATAGCGCCTGGTTCATTGAGGATATTCACTCCCCCTAACCAACCAAGGAATAGCCATCGTGGATCCGGCTGGCGTCAATACAGGGATAGACACCTACCGCGCACAAACAAAGCGCTACGTACATCTGCTTTTTGCCCTTCAGGCGATAGGTGCATCCTCGCCTGCGATTATTATCTCGCTAGGCGGGTTGGTAGGTGAAACATTAAGCAGTAATAAAGCCTTATCCACGCTACCGGTCAGCCTCTTCAACATTGGCCTGGCCTTGTCGGTGTTACCGGTAGGAGCCCTGATAGCCCGCTTTGGGCGCGTTAACGCCTATACCCTTGGTGCGTTCAGTGCGCTCATCGGGGGGATAATAGCTGCATGGGGCGTCATAAACGGCTCCTTCATCCTGTTCTGTCTGGGCTGCCTGATGGCCGGGGGTTACGCGGCATGCGTACAAAGCTACCGTTTTGCGGTAACGGATTATGTCGCCAAACCTGAGCAACCCGTAGCGATCTCCCGGGTTATGCTCGGCGGACTGTTGGCTGCGGTGATTGGCCCACAACTGGTGATCTGGACGCAAAACCTGTTGCCAGTTCCCCTGTCAGCCAGTTTCCTCGGGCAGTCTCTGCTGGCGTTGGTTGCATTGCTGCTTTTATGGCAAATGAGGCACATGACTACTCGCTTGGCAGCTCAACAAAACCCGCTTTCCGACTCCGTTCAAACAACATCAACAGATAAAATCCGCTCTCTGGGGGAAATCGCCAGCTCATTGCGCTTTATCACCACAGCAGTGGCAGCCTTGGTTTCTTATGGTCTGATGACGTTTATGATGACCGCAACGCCGCTGGCGATGATCCATCACGGACACAGTCTGTCCACTGCCACATTAGGGATCCAATGGCATATTCTGGCCATGTACGCGCCGGCGTTTATCACTGGCCGGCTGATATCGCGTTTTGGGCCACGTAACGTCTGTGCCAGCGGGCTATTGCTGACGGCCTGCGCCGCTGCAGTTTCCATGATAGGCACCGAGGTAATCTGGTTCTGGGGCGGATTAATCCTGCTGGGTGTCGGCTGGAACTTTGGTTTTGTCAGCGCAACCGTCATGCTGAGCGCTTGTTACACGCATCAGGAACGGCTGAAGGTTCAATCACTGAATGACTCTTTTGTTTTCGGTACTACCGCATTAGCCTCTCTGTTATCTGGGCAGATGATGCATATTCTCGGCTGGTTCTGGCTGAATATGCTGGTGTTTATTCCGGTCGTCATTGCGTTGGGATTGCTGTTTATCCAGGGTATGGCGGAAAAAAAAGCGGCAGCATAACCCTGCGCTGGCGTATGGAAGGGTCAACGGCAATATTTCAGCGTGCGCCACCAGAACAGCAATGCCACCAGGCTTACCGAGCCGCCCAGCCAGCATACGCCATGCCACCCCGCCCACGCATAAATATGGCTACCGGCAAACGCCCCCAATCCACTGCCAACGGCATAAAACAGCATGTAGCACCCAACCAGGCGACTGTGGGACTGCGGGTGCGCAGTGAAAATCATGCTCTGATTCAGGACATGGATTGCCTGCCCGGCCAGATCCAGCAAGATGATACCGCCAATCAGGTACGCCATTCCTCGCTCCATCAACCCAAGCGGCAACCAAGCGATCATCAACAACAACAGGCACATCCCGCTAACTGTCTGCCCCCAGCCTTGGTCAGCCAGATGCCCGGCTCTCATCGCCGCCATCGCACCAACTGCCCCTACCAACCCAAATGCACCAATGGTCGAATGAGAAAAAAGAAATGGGGGCTGGCTCAAGGGGAGAACCAGCGTGCTCCAGAAGATGCTGAATGCCGCGAACATCAGCAACGCCAACATACCGCGCACCTGCAAAATCCGGTCATGGCGTAACAGGCTCAGCATTGAGCTCAGCAGTTGCCAATAACTCAACTTCAACTCGGAAGCTGGCTGCTTTGGCAATAAACGAGCCAGAACAGGAAGTAATATCAGGGTAATAGCCGCTGAGAAAAAGTAGACCGTTCGCCAACCGCCGATATCCGCGAGTCCCCCAGAGAGAGTGCGCGCCAGCAGTAACCCCATCACCACTCCCCCCTGAGCGGCCCCCACCACACGTCCGCGCTCCAGGGGAGATGACAGCGTAGCAGCAAAGGCGATCAATCCCTGCGTCATTGCGGTTCCCAACAGTCCCACCAACAGCATAGCCACGAGTAGCACCACGCTGCTGCTCGACACGCCGACCATCAGCAACGCGAGCATCAGCAGTATTTGCTGCACTGCCAGCAGGCGATGGCGATCCAGCAAATCCCCCAAAGGAACCACCAATAACAGCGCACAGGCACAACCGACCTGGGTCGCCGCAATCACCATCCCTACTCTTGCCAAGCTGATATTAAAATCCTCCGCAATGGCATCAAGCAGCGGTTGCGCGTAATAAACATTGGCCACGCTGAAAGCGCAGGCTGCGGCCAACAGCAGCACCAGTGACGTAGGTAAAAGCTCAACAGACTGCGAGCGGAAGGCTTCCAGCGGTTTATCACTCATCAAGCGCCTCGTTATAAGTGGTTTCATTATTAAACTCAATGCACTTTAGTGAAAGAGGTTTTATAATGCAACCAGAATAATTCTGGAGCCGCAGCATGAAACGAAAAAGCCTTGAAGATGCTCAATGCCCAGTAGCACGAACCTTGGATGTGCTGGGTGACTGGTGGTCACTGTTGATCATCCGCGACGCCTTTGACGGCATCAGCCGGTTTAGTGAGTTTCAAAAGAATCTGGGGATGGCAAAGAATATTCTTTCCACTCGGCTACGCACGCTGGTCGCCCAGGGGATCTTGCAAGTAAGCCCTGCCGCCGATGGCAGCGCCTATCAGGAGTATTTGCTGACCGATAAAGGCCGCGAAATCTTCCCGATTATCGTCGCACTGCGCCAATGGGGAGAGGATCATCTTTTTGCGGCAGGAGAGGACTATTCACGCCTGGTGGAAAACGATAGCGACCAGCCAATACCTCGTATGACACCAATCGGTCATGCAGGGCAAGCACTCAACTTACGCAATACTCGAGTCGTAAAAGTGGATGAGAAATAAAAATGCTGAAAGTCATTGCCGAAGATTTTATCAAGGTTGAAGCGATAGAAACGGTGTTGCCACTTTATCAAGAGCTGGTTGAAGCCACCAAGCAGGAACCCCGCTGCATCGCCTATGATCTGTATGTCGATCAAAAGGATGCCGGGCACTTTATCTTTATCGAAGAGTGGCCAGATCGCGCGGCGTTGGAGGCTCACTGCGCGACCGAACACTTTAAACGCCTGGTGCCGCTGATCGATCAACATAAACGCAAAGAGGCGACTTATATTTTGATGGATAATTTTCCTGAGAAAGCATAGAGAAGTAGCCAAGCAATAGCCCGTCAGGCCAGCCTGAGTCCGTTTGAATACCGAACTCAGGCCTGGTTAACCGCTTGATACAGGCAAATTAAATTTATAGGCTCCGTTAAAAATATAGAGCTAATAATAAATAGTTACTGTTTAGTGACTCCCAATGTGACTATGGCCTCATTGCCAGAAACGTATAACGAATAGTCCTTATTAGAGGATACAGGTTTAATGCCTTTTTCTATCATCCCTGCAAGTCTATCCATATTGGCTTGTTCATCACCGTAACCATGCAATGTTTGCGTCAATCCCTTATTAATCAATTGGAAAGATGCAATAAACTCAGAGGCCGGGCTAAGAAAATGGCCAATCAGCGGCTTGTTTTCCATGATTAATTTTGTTCTTTCGTTAATATTCACTTGCCCAGTAATGCCGATAGACTCTATATTTTGGTGGCTCAGTATTTCTCTGGCAATCATGTTAAAAACAAAATTCTCATATTCACGCTGTGACTTCATGGCGCTGCTTAGCTGAGCACTGAATGCAAAAACGGTGATTAGAGGGACGAGTGATAGATATTTTAATCTTGGAGAAAAATACATAATCGGAATGGCAATAATGACCAATAGTACCGAAAATGAAACCAGAGTCCTTGGAAATATAGGGGCATCTTGCAAAAGGACTGTTGGCCCCATTAGAGACACCAAGAAAATAAAACATGACAGTAAAGCGTATATCATGAATGAAATTATTTTCTTTTTATGTGCATAATTCCTGACTATCATGAATACCAAAGCAACCACTACAGGCACCAGGAAATAGATATAAACAGGACCGTAAAAATACGATAGAACCAGTTCTTTCAATGCCTTTATCGTGCTTAACAGTTTTTCAGCACCCTCAGCATTCGGCAAAATAATTTCCGATCGCGAGTTGTTTTTTACAGCAAAAAACAGCATATAAACCAGATAAAAACAAACAAATGTCACTGCCTTGTTTATTATTAATTTTATGGATTGGGCTATTGTAGATTCACTTTTAACTGCAATAACCATCATATCAATGGCAAGCAGGCCGATGAAAATATTCATGCATGGTTGATAGATGGTTAGCGATAACACGCCCGCTATTATTTTTATTGAACCTTCACGAATTATGCTGTCGTTCCTATAAGTATAGGCTAACACGGCAAGAAACAAGGCAATAACCTGTCTCTTATACACATCTCAGAGCCCAC